>JAGNOM010000094.1 GCA_017990155.1 Propionivibrio sp.
GAGCTCACCGCGGACGTGGTAACACGGACGGCACGGCAAACCCCATCTGAAGCAAGGCCAAATAGGGAAGCGCATGGCGTGGCTCGCGTTGCTTCCGGGTAGGCTGCTTGAGCGTACTGGCAACAGTACGCCTAGAGGAATGGTTGCCCACGACAGAACCCGGCTTAACGACCGGCTTCCCACTTATTCTGTATCGACCGCCGTGCGTGTTTGACACGCTGGCAGGCGATGCCGATACTTGCCTTTCATCTCTCGCGACGCCACCCCATGGATTCCCTTGATCGTCCCCGGCTCAACGCCATTGCGGGTCCCATTCTGGGCGAATTCCTGCTTGGCTACACCGTCGTCATCGTCGGCCTGTGGCTGGCGTCGCATACGTCGGACGGCGCGGCCGGCAGCCTCGGGCTGGCCAATCAGGTAATCGAAACCCTGTATGTGCTTTACCGCGTGCTGGCAATCGGCATGGGTGTGGTCATCACCCAGCTGCTCGGCGGTCAGCAGTCCGAAAGTGTCCGGAGGACGGCGTTGGCCGGATTGGGCGCGTCCAGCTGGGCCGGCATGTTCGTCTTTGGCTGGCTGGTCCTCGGCAACGATCTGATCCTCGACGTACTGAATGCGCCGCAGGAAATTCTGCCGATGGCCGCGCCCTATCTGCAATTGCTGGCCCCGGCGGCGCTGCTGGAAGGCTACAACCTGATGATGGCGTCGATTTTGCGCGCCCACCTGCATGTCAGGGATTCGTTGCGCGTCATGGTCGTCATGCACTGCACGCATTTCGTGTTTGCCGTACCGTTGATGCTCGGCGTCGGTGCATGGGACGGTTTTGGACTTAACGGGTTCGCCGTGGCGTTGCTTGTGAGCCGGGCGATCGGATTGATTCTGCATCTTCGGCTATGGCGCCAGCGTATGGCACTGGTTCCTTCTCTGCCCGACTGGTGGGCCTTCAAGCCGGGAATCCTGGCGCCCGTCCTACGCATCGGCGTGCCTGGGGCGACGACCGAACTCGGGTATCGGGCGGCGTTCATGGTGTCGTTGGCGGCCACGGCGCGCCTCGGCGTCGCGGCGCTGGCGACGCATTCCTACGTTCTGCAACTGCTGCGCTACGTGTTCCTGATCAGCCTGTCGATCGGTTGGGCGTGCGAGATCATCGTCGGGCGCCTCATCGGTGCCGGCCAGTTCGGGCAGGCGCGAGCCTTAGTGATCAAAGGCGTGCGCAACGGCTTCCTGGCGTCGGGTTCGATTGCCATCGTGGCGGCGCTTGCGGCGCCCTGGCTGATGCGTGTGTTCACCAAGGATCCGGCGGTGATCGAGGCGGCGCAGGTGTTGCTCTGGATTGCGGTCGCGCTTGAGTGCGGGCGGGTCTTCAATCTGATCGTGACCGGCGCCTTGCGTGCCACGGGCGATGCCATCTATCCCGTGGTTGCAAGCGTCGGCTCGTTTGCGCTGGTATTGGGGTTGGGCTCCTATCTTCTCGGGCGATCATTCGGGTTGCCTGGGATCTTCATCGCCTACGCCGCCGACGAGTGGGTGCGCGGCTTGCTGGTGCTGGCGCGCTGGCGCTGGCACGGTTGGGTGCCGCATGCGCGCAATGCGCAGCGGCGTGTGCGGCGCGGCTGATCCGGTTGCCAGGAGTTTCCTGGCTCATTGAACGGGTTAGCGGCTTGGCCGAGGTCTTGATCGCCTCGGCGTCGCGGTGATCAGCACGCACTCTTCTGCTTTGCCCACTTTCTTCTCCTTCACCTCATGTGGCTTTCTCGCCTCTGGCCTTTGGCCTATGTTCGTCACAAAGTACTTTAAGTTGCTTTTTCTTAGTATTGTTTTTTAAGGAAAATTTTTTCGTTGCCTTTCTCGGAAAAGTCTCGTAAGTCATTGTCGTCATTGGTTTTTTTGATAAAAAACAGCTTGCTTGAGCCAAATCTTTGTCTTAAAGTGGGAGGCAGTGGTGAAAAGTGGGGAATCGGGGATTTTCCGCAGGGTGGCGGTCAAAACGGTTCGTATTGGGGGAATGGGTTTGATGTTTCAGGGAGCGGCAGCGCTAAGTCTCGACGCCAAAGGTCGACTCGCCATTCCGGCGCGTCACCGGGACGCGCTCGTGGCGGCTTCTGCCGGCCAGCTGATACTGACCGCCCATCCGCATCGTTGTCTGCTCCTTTACCCGGGCGTTGCCTGGGAACCCATTCGTGACAAGGTGCTAGCCGCGTCCAGCCTTGATCCGCGATCGGCTGCGATCAAGCGTTTGCTGGTCGGTAATGCGCGCGAAGAAACGCTCGACTCCGCCGGGCGCCTGCTGGTCGCGCCCGAACTGCGCCGTTTCGCACAACTCGAAAAACAGGTCTGGCTCGTGGGTCAGGGCAGCCACTTCGAGATCTGGTCCGATGCCGGTTGGCAGAAGGAGCAGGACGCGGTCTTTGCCCTTGGCGATCAATTGCCGCCAGGGCTTGAGGATCTGGCGCTGTGACCGCTGCCCTGTCGCATCAGACAGTGTTGCTGCGGGAGGCGGTTGAGGCTTTGACGATCAAGCCCGCTGGCATCTACGTAGACGGCACCTTCGGCCGGGGCGGACATAGCCGGGCGATTCTTGAGCGCTTGGGGCCGGAGGGCCGTCTGCTGGCTTTTGACCGCGATCCACAGGCCATCGAAGTCGCGCGCACAATCAACGACTCCCGTTTGACGATCATGCATTGCGCTTTTGCCGAACTTGGCGCGGCCTTGCGTCAGGTGGCTGTTGCCTCGGTTGATGGTGTGTTGCTTGATGTGGGGGTCTCGTCACCGCAAATCGATGAAGGCGAACGGGGGTTCAGTTTCCGCTTCGACGCGCCGCTCGATATGCGCATGGATACGACACAAGGGGAGACGGCGGCCGAATTTCTTGCGGCGGCCGAAATAAAAGACATTACGGAGGTGATTAGGAACTATGGCGAAGAACGGTTTGCTTTCCAGATTGCAAAGAAGATTGTGGCTACTCGGAGCGAGCGGCCTCTTACAACCACCGGCCAGCTCGCCGCGCTTGTACGCGAAACCGTGCGGACCCGCGAGCCCGGCCAGGATGCGGCGACGCGTACCTTTCAAGCTCTACGGATTCACGTCAATCAAGAGCTCGAGCAGCTCACGCTAGTTCTGCCGCAGGCCATGGACGTGCTTCGTCCGGGCGGAAGGTTGGTGGTGATCAGCTTCCATTCGCTGGAGGATCGCATCGTCAAGCGCTTCATGCGCGACGAAGCGAGCACCGATCGCTTGCCCAAGAACCTTCCCTTGCGCAGCATCGATCTCCCGCAGCCGCATCTGCGCCTTGTCGGCAAGCCGGTCAAGGCGAGCAACGAAGAAGTTGCGGCCAACCCGCGCGCGCGCAGTGCCGTGATGCGCGTCGCCGAAAAACAAAGCGAAAGGGGCGAATAGCGTGCTTCGCCTCAATCTCTTTCTGCTCGTGCTTGCCGTGGTCTGCGCGCTGAGTGTGGTGACCTCGCAACACAAGGCGCGCCGGCTTTTTCAGGCGCTCGAGAGCGAGCAGGAACGTGCCGATCAACTCGACATCGAGTTTGATCAGCTGCAGATCGAGTTGTCGACCTGGGCCACATCGCCGCGGATCGAGAAGATCGCCCGTGAAAAACTCAAGATGCGCACCCCTGAACCGGCCAAGGTGATCGTCGTCAGCGCTGGCGAGGCCGCGCGATGATGAGCTTCAAAGGCGCGAAGGGGCACAAGTTCTCCGAGAGTCCGGTGCTGAAGCTGCGCCTGCCGGCCTGGCGCTCGCGCATGATGGCGCTGCTGATCCTCTCGTGCTTCGGCGTGCTGATCGGACGGGCGTTCTATCTGCAGGTCTTGAACAACGACTTCCTGCAGGAAAAGGGCGAGTCGCGTTACCGGCGCGACCTGGAGATTTCTGCGTCGCGCGGCCGGATCTCGGATCGCAACGGCGACATCCTTGCCGTATCGACGCCGATGAAGTCGGTCTGGGCGATTCCCTCCGACGCCCGGCTGAACCAGGAACAGATCAATCAGCTGGCCGGCCTGCTTGAGATGGGCGCGAAGGAACTGGCGCAGAAGCTGGCCAGCGACAAGTCGTTTGTTTTCCTCCGTCGCCAGTTGCCGCCGGATGTGGGCGAGCGCGTCGCCGCGCTCAAGTTGCCCGGCATTGGCCAGGACAAGGAATATCGCCGTTTCTATCCGAGTGGCGAGATGACCGCGCACATGGTCGGCTTTACCGGCGTCGACGACAAGGGGCTGGAGGGCGTCGAGCTGGCGTTTCACCGGCAGCTTCTCGGGCACGCCGGCAGTCGCAGCGTGATCAAGGATCGGCGCGGCCGGATCGTCGAGGATGTCGGTTCGATCAAGCCGCCGCAGGACGGCAAGGATATTCGCCTGGCGCTTGACGCCAAGGTGCAGTATCTCGCCTACAGTCAGCTGAAACAGGCGGTCACCGATTTCAAGGCCAAGGCTGGCGGCGTCGTGGTGATCGACACGAAGACCGGCGAAATTCTCGCGCTGGCCAACTGGCCGACCTACAACCCGAACAACCGCGAGCGTCTGAGCGGAGCGCAGTTGCGCAATCGGGCGTTGACCGATACCTATGAGCCCGGTTCGGTCATGAAGCCGTTTACTGCGGCGCTGGCACTGGAAAACGACAAGGTGCGTTTCGATACGGTCATCGCGTGTGCACCCGGACGCATGACCATCGGCTCGGCGACGATTTCCGACGCGCACCCGCACGGCGACCTGACTGTGGCACAGGTCATCCAGAAGTCCTCGAACATCGGCACTGCGAAGATTGCGGCGATGTTGTCGCCCGAACAGATGTGGAACATGTTCGACGCCATTGGTCTGGGGCAACAGCCCGGGCTTGGCTTCCCCGGCGAAGTCACCGGGCGCTTGCGGCCGTGGAAGGGCTGGCGGCCGATCGAGCAGGCGACGATGTCCTACGGGCATGGCCTTTCGGTGTCCCTGATCCAGCTGGCGCGCGCCTACACGATCTTTGCCCGCGAAGGCGACATGGTTCCGCTGAGCCTGACCAAGACCGACGGAATGCCCGTCGCGACGAAGCAGATCTTCAGTCAGCAAACGGCGCGCGAAGTGCGAACCATGCTCGAGATGGCGGCCCAGCCGGGTGGAACGGCCCCGAAGGCGCAGATCCCCGGCTATCGCGTCGGTGGCAAGACCGGGACGGCGTACAAGATCGAAGGCGGTCAGTACGTCCGGAAATACGTCGCTTCGTTCGTCGGCTTTGCGCCGGTGTCCGATCCGCGCCTGGTCGTGGCCGTGATGATCGATGAGCCCGGCGCCGGTCGGCACTACGGCGGCGATGTCGCCGGCCCGGTGTTCGCCAGCGTAATGGGCGGCGCACTGAGAACGCTCGGCATTCCGCACGACGCGCCGCTGCAGGTGGCGCAGGACGGCATCGCGGGGAAGCCGAAGGCAGAAAAGGAAAAACTATGATTCAGCAAACGGCCACCCTGCCGGAAGCTGCTTGCGAAATTACGCCGGAGTCGCTGATCCGTCGTTTTGCCGCAATGGGCGTACAACTGAGCGGTGTCGCTGACGACAGCCGAAAAGTGCGCGCTGGCGATCTGTTCATGGCCTATCCGGGCGATCTGAACGACGGGCGGCGCCACATCAGTGATGCACTGGCGCGCGGCGCGTCGGCGGTGTTCTGGGAGGATCAGGGCGGCTTCACATGGAATCAGGACTGGCGCGTCGCGAACTTGTCCGGAACGGGACTACGCGCGCTGTGCGGACCGCTGGCGCATGCCGTTTTCGGCCAGCCGAGCGAGCGACAGTCGGTGATCGCGATTACCGGCACCAACGGCAAGACGACGATCAGCCAGTGGCTTGGTCGAGCACATCCGCGTTCGTGCGCCGTGGTCGGGACGCTGGGCGCCGGCTTCATCGGCAATCTCGACGATACCGGGCTGACGACGCCGGAAGCGACGAATCTAGCGCGTTATCTGACCGACTTCGCGAACGCCGGAGCGCAGGCTTGCGCAGTCGAGGCGAGTTCGATCGGCATTGAAGAGGGGCGCCTTGACGGGACGCGCATCGACGTCGCGGTATTCACCAACCTGACACGCGACCATCTCGACTACCACGGTTCGATGGAAGGCTATGCAGCCGCCAAGAAGCGCTTGTTCGCCTGGCCGCGCCTGCGTCTCGCCGTCGTCAATCTGGACGACCCGTTCGGCGTCGAACTGGCCGAGACGAGCACGGCAACGAAGATTGTCGGTTACACGCAAAGCAACGAGAACACCGGCCGGCAGGGTGTGATCCGCGCCGAAAACGTCGAAGAAACCGTGAGCGGCCTGCGGTTCCTGCTCTCTGCCCCGAACGGCCGGGCACTCGTTGAAACCGCCCTGGTCGGCCGCTACAACGTTTCCAACCTGCTCGCCGTCGCCGCTGTGTTGATCGACGCCGGACTCAAGCCGTCCGAAGTGGCGGCGCGCTTTGCCGAGCTGTCGCCCCCGCCGGGGCGCCTGGAGAAGATCGGCGGCTATAACGAGCCGCTGATCGTCGTCGATTACGCGCATACGCCGGACGCCCTCGAGAGTGCGCTGGGTGCGCTGCGCGGCGTGGCGGCTGCGCGCGGCGCCGCGCTCGTTGCCGTGTTCGGCTGCGGTGGCGACCGCGATCGCGGCAAGCGGCCGCTGATGGGTGAGATCGCGACGCGCCTCGCCGATCGCGTCGTCCTGACCAGCGACAATCCGCGCAGCGAAGATCCCTTGGCGATCCTCGGCGAGATTCGCCAGGCCGCCGTGTCGGCCGAGGTCATCGCCGATCGAGCGGAAGCCATCCGCAAGACCATTCTCGAAGCGCACCCGGCCGACGTGATCCTGCTCGCCGGCAAGGGGCACGAACCGTATCAGGAAATCGCCGGGGTGCGCCGACCGTTCTCGGATGTCACCCAGGCACAGGCCGCGCTCGCTGCGCGACGGGAGGAGCGCGCATGAGCGTCGCCATGAATCTGAATGAAGCCGCGCAGGCTATCTCCGCAACGCTGATCGGTGGGGAGAATTCCGGGAATGTGGCGTTCTGCGGCGTATCGACCGACAGCCGCAAGATCGGAGCAGGACAACTCTTCGTCGCCCTGCGCGGTGAAAACTTCGACGGCCATGAATTCCTCGAAACCGCGATCGCCTCGGGCGCCGTGGCCGCGCTGGTCGCTGCCGATGCGGTGGCCTTGCTGAATGAGATCGCGCTGCCCTTGCTGGTCGTCGAAGACACGCGCCTGGCGCTCGGGAGCCTGGCCGCCGCGTGGCGTTCGCGCTTCGTCTTGCCCTTGATCGCCGTCACCGGCAGTAACGGCAAGACCACGAGCAAGGAGATGATCGCCAGCATCCTGCAAGCGACGCACGGCGACACGGTCCTCGCGACACAAGGCAATTTCAACAACGATATCGGTCTGCCGCTGACCTTGCTCACACTTGATTCGCGGCATCGCGCCGCGGTGATCGAAATGGGGATGAACCACCCCGGAGAAATCGCCTACCTCGCGCGCATCGCGAAGCCGACAGTCGCGCTGGTGACCAACGCCCAGCGTGCGCATCTTGCCGGAATGGGCTCGATCGAAACGATCGCGGCGGAAAAGGGCAGTGTCTTCCAGGAATTGGGCGCTGACGGCGTATCGGTGTTCCGCGCCGATGACGAGTGGGCCGATTTGTGGCGACAGCAGAGCGCGGGGCATGCCGCGAAGACTTTCGCGCTGGAGCAGCCGGCCGACGTGACCGGACACTATCAGGCGCATGGCCTCGATAACCGCCTGACGATTGCGGCGAACGGGCAGCAGGTTGACGTAACGCTGGCCTTGCCGGGCGTGCATAACGCGCGCAATGCCCTCGGCGCGGCGGCGGCAACGCTGGCCGCTGGTGTTTCGCTGGTGGCCGTCGCGCAAGGGTTGAATGCCTTCCGTGGCGTCAAGGGACGTCTGCAACGCCGGCCGGGTCTGCACGGCGCCTTGCTGCTCGACGATACCTACAACGCCAACCCGGATTCGGTACGCGCTGGCATCGACGTGCTGGCTTCAACCATCGGCAAGAAGGTTCTGGTGCTCGGCGACATGGGCGAAATCGGCGACATGACCGGGCAGTTCCACGACGAAGTCGGCGGTTACGCCAAGAGCCAGGGCGTCGATCGCTTGTTTGCGTTCGGCGAATCGAGTGCGCTGGCGGCGTACAACTTCGGACTCGGCGGCCAGCATTTCAGAAAATTCGAAGACCTCGTCGAGGCGCTCAAGGCCGAGCTGGCACCGGAGACGACGGTGCTCATCAAGGGTTCGCGCTTCATGCGCATGGAACGCGTCGTGGACGCGGTGGCGGCCGTCACAGACGGGGCAGGCAAGGCCGTTCAGCCAGAGGGAGAGAAATAATGCTGCTCATGCTGGCACAGTGGCTGTCGCAGGATATCCGTGGCTTCAACGTCTTCAACTACATCACCCTGCGCGCGGTGCTCGCCGCGATGACGGCGCTGGTGATTTCCTTCACGGCCGGGCCGAGCGTCATTCGCTGGCTGGCGGCCAAGAAGATCGGGCAGGCGGTGCGCACCGACGGTCCGCAGACCCACCTCGTCAAATCCGGTACGCCGACCATGGGCGGCGCGCTGATCCTGATCGCCATCGGCGTTACCACACTGTTGTGGGGTGACCTCGGCAACCGTTATGTCTGGGTGCTGCTGATCGTCACGCTCGGTTTCGGCGCCATCGGCTGGTACGACGACTGGAAGAAAGTCGTCTATCGCGATCCGAAGGGTTTGGCCAGCCGCTGGAAGTACTTCTGGCAGTCGGTGATCGGTCTGGTCGTGGCCATCTATCTGGCGATGTCGTCGACGATTCCGGCGCAGATGGAACTGATTGTTCCGTTCTTCAAGACCGTTTCCTACCCGCTCGGTGCGATCGGCTTTGTTGTTTTGACCTACCTCGTCATCGTCGGCACCAGCAACGCCGTGAACCTGACCGATGGACTCGATGGATTGGCGATCA
>JAGNOM010000398.1 GCA_017990155.1 Propionivibrio sp.
TGATCATCATCTCGCAGGCTGATGAACTCCAGGCGCCACTGATCCACGCGGCGTAGATCAGCCAGTGTCAGGTGGGTGTCTGCCACGGCTTCGCAAGCGTCGAGCGCGATCTCCGTGGCTAAGTCGGGCATGCCGTAGGTCTTCTCGAACAGCTCGCGCAGCTGCCCGGCGACCCGCTCAGCCGACAGCCTCGCGTTGATGCCGCCCTCGGTTGCGTCGTACACAATGGACATTGACAGGGCGTATGGCTCCCCTTCGACGGCTTCTGCGCCCCGGTGCTTGCCCAGATCGAAGAACAGCCCGACCAGGTACTTCGCGTCGGGTTCCAGAATCTTGGCGATCAGCTGTTCGACGGTACGCTTGCCAGATAGCTTGCGCAGCCGCTCCTCGAAAGCATTGGGGAAGGCCGGTCGGCCGTATCGCGCGGCAAGCCATTGCTTCAGGGCACGCTTCGCGTCAACCGGCAGTGTGAGACTGTTGTCTTTGACTGCGCGCTCGGCGAAGTCACCTTTCGGTACGCTTCGGCGATCACCATGCCGGAGCTCAAGAATCAACGGTGCAGCGTCGGCGCCCGCGTAGGCGAGGTGGAGTCGTCGCGGGTTCTTGGCGTAGGAGAGCTGCGGGTCAGGCTTTGGGTCCTTGACAACCAACTCGGCGACGATGACCTCGACGCGGTGCTCGCTTGCATGCGGCAAGTCGCAGTCATGGGTGATGACAATGACGCGGTGTCCGTGGTGGGTCACGCCGACCAAACCCAATGCAGCAGCTGCCTGGCAAGTTATAAGATCACCCTGTCGCCAGTCCGTATCGCGCGCCAGCATCTATCGCCCCCCGACCTATCGCTCGGGGGATCCGGGAATGGACACCTCGGTACGCCAATCTTCCGAGGGCTTCGCTTTCGACTTCGCCAAGCCTGATCGGTCGTAAGCTGCATCCATCGCCTGGGATTCGGCGATCAGCGACTGGATGTGCGATGGCAAGAGTTGACCGGCAGCAGCGAGATCCATCAAGGACCGGCCCTCAAATGCCTTCATCTTCAGCATGGAAGACGCACGAGTGATGTCAGCATCTCGAAAAGCGTCGGCTGCATGGCTCAGGGCGTGAATCCGCTCGAACTTGTCAGGCTCTGGCGTCGCTTCTCCGCCGATCCACTTGTAGATTGCCTGTCTGGAGACGCCGAACACCGTGGCCAGATCAGCGATGGCCGGATTCAACACCTGGCGGATGTTGCCGAGGTGGTCAGATGCTGATCGCAGATCAGGGCGTTGCTCCTGGCTGTCATCAGCCATCTCGACGTCGACGTGAAAGGGAACTCGCGCTTCCAACATCTTGCGCCAGTCACCTGCGCGAGAGATGTCGAAGACGCTGCCCGTGCCACCGACCGCAAGGGCCGAGCCAAGCAACGCAAAGGCTGCAGTGGCGGCAGCGCCAATCGGCGCGGCGAACGGCATCGGTCGGTAAGTAGGTAGTGTCGCGGTGTACATGGCGTCGGTTTCGGCTGGTTTAGGCCCATGCATCGCGCGCGTTATCCGTCGTGGTCGCTCCGAAGACAGACTTGATGGTCGCATGCAGCGAGAGCACCTGCTTATCTAGGATGTCCATATCAATAGGCATGCTGCCTTCGACAAAGTGGTCCGTATCGATGACCGCATGCGCCCGGGCCTCCTTCACCTCGAATTTCGGATTGATCATCAAGCCGTTGGGCTGCATGTCTGGCGGGAACCCCAAAGGCGCGGTCATCCTATGCACCCGTGTCACGAGCGTCCCGGTCCGCACCAGTGGGCCGGTGTCCGTCCCAAAGACAGATTCCGTCAGCCTGTACCGCTGCGTCGCATTGAACTCAATGCCGTGCAATCCACCGACGAGGTACTGCTCCACGCTCTCTCCGGCGCGAGGCAACACGGCATCCAGGTAGCGAAGGCCCAACCGACTGACATGATCGAGGGTGGCCACCTCGTGCACGGCCGCCAAGCCGCGCAGTAGCTCCGGTATGAACTCGTTGTGCGTGTCGTAGTGGGTCGTGTGGTACGTGATTGCAGACGGCGCTAGGATGAAGCCGGCTGTACGGTCGCTGCGCGTGATGAGCCAGGAGACCGTATGCGTAATCTGCGGCTCTGCTTGCTGCGCTTGGCCAGGGCCCGGCACAACCAGGTGCGTGACCTGTTGCGGCTCGAACAACGGATATCCCTCGCGCCGCAGACGATCCTGGATCTGATCCACGTACTTGGACATCGCTGCGACAGGATTAAAGTGCGCCTGCGCGAGCGCGTAGTACACCGGCGCGTTCGACATCCTCTCGCTCACTGGTAAGCTCCAATCTTCTCTTGGTTGACAGTTCAGTTGTCAGTTTACACCTTAGTTGACACTGCGGCCAGAAAATTCGCGCGCCATTCTCCAAGTATTGCTGCAGAACCCGCGCCGGTGGGACCCCGCCGAGCCGACCGACGACGCGCACAAACAGCAGGTTTTTGAAGACCTAGCCAACTCTCTGTCCGCCAAGACGCTGGACATCGCCACCAGCCGCGTTCGGGCCGAGCGGATGCCGGGAATGGCAGTCGGCGTTTAACCAGTTTGGTCGTGGTTCTAGCTACAGGCATTCCTCGATCATCGGCAGACACATCCACGAGGGCGTTGCGCTGATTCCTGACGTCACGCCTTCCCCAGACAGCAACTCATTCCTTTACGAAGTGGTGGTACCGTCTGCGACGAGGTTGCAGCCAAGTTAGCGTAGTGGCCGATCGGTGATCGGTCGCTTTGAAGTCTTGGGCGAACGCTCGATCGCTGCAAGCTGATCGTCTGTACACAGCCTGAAGCCGCCTTTGGCGCTGCTGCCTAGTACATCGTTTCCGCAAAAGCTTTACGTTTCAGCCATTTGGAAGTCGAAGCTCTTCCATTGGAAGCGAACGGGTTGGGCATTCATCTCGTCGATGCCTTTGAGGATGCGCAGCTTGAGTTCG
>JAGNOM010000399.1 GCA_017990155.1 Propionivibrio sp.
TTATGGCGTGCATGGCTTGAAATACGACTTCATGCCCCCAACTCGGTGGCTGAACCCATACCTATAGAGCACAACTGATGTCTACGAATCTTGTCCTTCCCGCTGAATCACTAGAGTTGCCACTCTTGCCCTTGCGCGATGTCGTGGTCTTCCCGCATATGGTGATCCCGCTCTTCGTCGGGCGGCCCAAGTCGATCAAGGCGCTCGAAGTGGCCATGGAGTCCGGCAAAGGCATCTTGTTGGTCGCCCAAAAATCCGCCGTCAAGGATGAGCCCGAGGCCGAAGATCTCTACAGCATCGGCTGCGTTGCCAACATCCTGCAGATGCTGAAACTCCCCGATGGTACCGTCAAGGTGCTGGTGGAAGGTACGCAGCGCGCCCACGTCGATTCGATCGAGTCGCGCGACGAGATGTTTGTTGCCGCTGCGAGGCCTGTCGTCTCCGAGGACGGTGTCGATCATGAAGTTGAAGCGCTGCGTCGCGCCGTCATTTCGCAGTTTGACCAATACGTCAAACTCAACAAGAAGATCCCGCCGGAAATTCTGACCTCGATTGCCGGAATCGAAGAGGCCGGGCGGCTTGCGGACACGATTGCCGCACATCTTCCTCTCAAGCTTGAGCAGAAGCAGGAAGTGCTCGAGATGTTCGAGATCCGTCCGCGTATCGAACGGCTGCTTTCTCAGCTCGAGACGGAAATTGACATTCTTCAGGTCGAGAAACGTATCCGTGGCCGCGTCAAGCGGCAGATGGAGAAGAGTCAACGCGAGTACTACCTTAACGAGCAGGTCAAGGCGATCCAGAAGGAGCTTGGCGAAGGCGAAGAAGGTGCGGACTACGAGGAGTTGGAGAAGAAGGCCAAGGCTGCCGGAATGAGCAAGGAAGGCATGGCCAAAGTTCAGTCCGAACTCAAGAAACTCAAGTTGATGTCGCCGATGTCTGCCGAAGCGACAGTCGTGCGCAATTTCATCGAAACCCTGATCAACCTGCCGTGGCGCAAGAAGACCCGAATCAGCAAGGACTTGGCGGAGGCCGGGAAGATCCTGGACAAGGACCATTGGGGTCTGGAGAAGGTTAAAGAGCGCATCATCGAGTATCTCGCCGTGCAGCAACGCGTCGATCGGCTCAAGGCGCCCATTCTTTGCCTCGTAGGACCTCCTGGCGTTGGCAAGACGTCGCTCGGTCAGTCGATCGCTACCGCGACCGGGCGCAAGTTCGTGCGCATGAGCCTGGGCGGTGTTCGCGACGAAGCGGAAATTCGTGGGCACCGTCGCACGTATATCGGTTCGATGCCCGGGAAAATCCTGCAGAACATGACCAAGGTTTCGGTCAAGAACCCGCTCTTCCTACTCGACGAAGTCGACAAGATGGGGCAGGATTTTCGCGGTGATCCGAGTTCGGCGCTTCTTGAAGTGCTTGATCCGGAACAGAATTCCACATTTGTCGATCACTATGTCGAAGTCGAATACGACCTCTCGGAAGTGATGTTCGTGGCGACCGCCAATACGATGAATATTCCGGCACCCTTGCTCGATCGTATGGAGGTGATTCGACTTTCGGGATACACCGAAGACGAGAAGATCAACATCGCACAGCGCTATTTGGTGCCGAAGCAGATGAAGACCAACGGTCTCAAGAAGAACGAGTTGACCGTTGCGGAAAGTGCCTTGCGCGATATCGTTCGTTACTACACGCGCGAAGCCGGCGTGCGCTCGCTTGAACGCGAGATTTCGAAGATCTGCCGCAAGGTTGTGAAGACGCTCCTACTCAAGAAGAGTCAGATCAAGCTCGCCGTAAGTTCTCGCAATCTGGACAAATTCCTCGGCGTCAGGCGTTACAGTTTTGGTGTCGCCGAACGAGAGAATCAGGTCGGCCAAGTCACTGGATTGGCCTGGACCGAAGTTGGCGGCGAACTGTTGACGATCGAATCCGTTGTCTTGCCGGGGAAGGGCAAAACGATTACGACCGGAAAACTGGGTGAAGTGATGCAGGAGTCAGTTCAAGCCGCGTTGTCCGTTGTCAGAAAGCGTGCCCGCTCGTTGGGGATCACGGATGACTTCTACCAGAAGAGCGATATCCACATCCATTTGCCCGAGGGTGCGATTCCCAAGGACGGTCCTTCGGCCGGGATTGGCTTGTGCACAGCGCTGGTTTCGGTTTTGACTGGCATCCCCGTGCGTTGTGACGTGGCCATGACGGGTGAAATTACCCTGCGCGGCGAAGTGCTGCCGATCGGCGGATTAAAGGAAAAGCTCCTAGCCGCAGTACGTGGCGGCTTGGCACGAGTCCTGATTCCGGAAGAAAATGTCAGGGATCTTGCGGAAATCCCGGACAACATCAAGAGCAAGCTCGAGATTATTCCGGTGAAATGGATCGATCAGGTACTTGAGCTCGCTTTGGAGCGTTTGCCGCAGCCATTGGCGGGTGATGCAGTCTCGCCGGTGGTATCGACTCCCGGTGAGAGTGGGGCTGCCCAATCTGTCGTCACTCATTGATTCAACGTCGATGCATGCCGGGATTGAGCCTAGCATGCCATCCGTTGTGTCGTGTCCGTTGAGATTCATCCTATGGGGGGCTCATGAACAAGTCTGAACTGATCGATCAAATTGCAGAGTCGGCGGATCTTTCCAAAGCTGCCGCCGGGCGTGCTCTCGAAGCGACGATTGCGGCTATCAAAACATCTCTCGAGAACGGCGGGATGGTTACGCTGCTTGGATTTGGAACGTTCTATGTCGGAAGGCGCGAAGCCCGGATTGGCCGAAATCCGCGCACGGGCGATGCGCTTAGTATCAGATCAGCCAAGGTTCCGAAGTTCCGAGCTGGTAAAGGGCTGAAGGATGCGGTAAACTAGCTGTCTTTGCGCATTCTGCGCAAAGCGGGTGCTTAGCTCAGTTGGTAGAGCGCTAGCCTTACAAGCTGGATGTCGGCGGTTCGAGCCCGTCAGCACCCACCAA
>JAGNOM010000400.1 GCA_017990155.1 Propionivibrio sp.
ACTGCTTCGCACGTGGAATGCCGTGCGCGCGTTTGGAGCGCCGGTGCAATTCACTTAGAATCGCGCCAGCCGTCCATGGCGTTGCTATCTACAGACTCGGAAATCTCATGCGCTTTTCAAATCGAACTGTTTTCGCGTTACTGACACTGGTATCGCTGGGCCTGCTGGGTGCCGGCCTGATCCTTGGCGAACTGGCACGTCTGCAGCCGTGCCATTTGTGCAATTTCCAGCGGCTCATGTACATCCTTCTGGCGCTCTTCGGACTCTGCGGCGTCGTCATTCCTGCGGGTCACCGGATATGGGCCGGACTTTTTGGCCTGGCCGCGCTCGGCGGCGTGGTGACGGCCATTCAGCAGAGCTGGATGCAGTACGCACCGCAGGAAGCCATCGAGTGCGGTTTTGGCGATCCGACGCTGGTCGAGCGCGTTGTCGACTGGCTCGGAGCGCAGTGGCCGTCGATGTTCATGGTCACCGGGTTTTGCACCAACAAGGATTGGGTTTTCCTCGGGTTGTCACTGGCGAACTGGTCGGCGCTCTGTTTTGTGGCGCTGCTGTCGGTTGCCGTCTGGCAGCTGTTCCGACGCGATCAATCCAAATAGCGTCTTGCTCCGCAAAAAAACTGAGCAACATCGATGCGGATTCTTGAGCGTGGCGTCGGCTTCAGCGCTAGGCGCCGTCGGCGAAGCCCTGCTGTCGCCACGCTTCAAACACCATAACCGCCACGGCGTTTGACAGATTCAGGCTGCGCTGCCCGTCGAGCATCGGCAGGCGCAAGCGCTGGTTTTCGGAAAACTCGGCCATCACTTCGGCCGGCAGACCGCTGGTTTCCCGTCCGAAAACAAACACGTCGTCAGCTTGAAATGCCGGCGTATCAAAGCGCTGCCCGCCACGCGTGGTCACGGCGAAACGGCGGCGGCCTGCAAGTGCCACCTTGCATGCGTCCCAGTTCGCGTGGCGGAAAACCCGGGCAAATTCGTGGTAATCGAGACCGGCGCGCTTGAGTTGGCGATCGTCCCAGCGAAAGCCCAGCGGTTCAACGAGGTGCAGCTCGGCGCCCGTGTTGGCGCACAGGCGGATGACGTTGCCCGTGTTGGGCGGAATTTCGGGCTGAAACAGGACAACAGCGGTCAAGAGTGACTCCTCGGACTCCAAAAATGGCATTGGCCGAATTTTAAAATCGGCTAGAATCAGGCGATTAGCGTGCTTACTTCCAACATTACTGGAGCTTGCAATGGCTCGGCCGGAAAAGATTCGCCTCGGCGATCTGCTCATCCAACAAGGTCTGCTCACCGATGAGCAACTCAAATTCGCGCTTGACGAGCAAAAACGCAGCGGTCGCAAACTGGGGCGTATTGTCGTCGAAAGTTCGTTCGTTACGGAAGAGGCGATTTCGAAGGCCCTGGCCCGGCAACTGCAGGTTTCCTACGTTGATCTCAAGCACTTCAACCCCAAGCAGAACCTGATCAACCTCCTGCCCGAGGCGCAGGCCAGGCGTTTCCGCGCCGTCGTGCTGGACGAAGTGAATGGCCGCTTGCAGGTTGGCTTTGTCGATCCCACCGACTTGCAGGCCTACGACGACATTCTCCGGCTGCTACACCGTGATCTTGAGCTGGCCGTCGTCGCCGAGAGTCAGCTGCTAGCGCTGATCGACCGCGTCTATCGGCGAACTGAAGAGATCTCCGGGCTGGCCAAGGAGCTGACTGCCGATCTCGGCGACGTGCCGGTCGAATTTGGCGATCTGCTCGGCAATGCGACGGGCGCCGACGAGGCGCCGGTGGTCAAGCTTTTGCAGACCGTGTTCGAAGAGGCGATGCGCTCGCGGGCTTCCGATATCCATATCGAGCCGCAGGATCGCACCTTGCGCGTGCGCTTCCGCATCGACGGCGTCCTGCATGTGCAGATGGAAGCCGATGGCAAGATCGCCCCGGCGCTGGCGCTGCGTCTCAAGCTGATGTCCGGACTGGATATCTCGGAAAAACGCCTGCCGCAGGATGGCCGCTTCGCCATCAAGGTGCGCAACAACATGATCGACGTGCGTATCTCGACGATGCCGACGCAGTACGGCGAATCGGTTGTGATGCGTCTGCTCAACCAGAATACCGGTCTGCTCGGTCTGGATCGGCTCAATATGCCGCCGCGCACGCTGGAGCGGCTGCGCCACGCGGTACGCCGCCCGAGCGGCATGGTGCTCGTCACCGGCCCGACCGGAAGCGGCAAGACGACGACGCTCTACGCCGCGCTGTCCGAACTCAATACCACTGAAAAGAAGATCATCACCGTCGAAGATCCGGTCGAGTACCGCCTTCCGGGCATCAACCAGGTCCAGGTGCACGAGAAGATCGACCTCTCCTTCGAGCGTGTGTTGCGCTCCGCGTTGCGCCAGGATCCGGACATCGTCCTGGTCGGCGAAATGCGCGACCAGACGACGGCCGAAATCGGCATGCGCGCGGCGATCACCGGTCACATGGTGCTCTCCACGCTGCACACTAACGACGTGATTTCGACGCCGATCCGCCTGCTCGACATGGGCGTGCCGCGCTACATGGTCGCGCTGTCGCTGCAACTTGTCCTCGCGCAGCGTCTGGTCCGTGTCATCTGCGAGAACTGCGGCGAACCGTACGCTCCGGCGCCGCACGAACGCGAGTGGTTGCGTTATGAGTTGGGCGACACGGTTGATCAGCGCCAGTACGTGCAAGGCAAAGGCTGCGCGCATTGCGGCGGAACCGGCTATAGCGGTCGCACCGGCGTCTACGAAATGCTTGAAATGACCAATGAAATCGTCGAAGCCATCAACAGCGATGACACCGGAACCTTCGTTCAGGCCGCGCGCAAGCAAATGGCCGGCGAAACGCTGCGCCGCGATGCTGTGCGCTTGGTGGTTAAAGGCCGTACGACCATTGAAGAAGCGATGCGCATCAGCAATCAGTTTGAAGACTAACCATGCCGA
>JAGNOM010000095.1 GCA_017990155.1 Propionivibrio sp.
CGGCGTCTTTGTTGCCGAAACCCTCATCCCCGCGCTCGAAGAACTGAAACAGGCCTATGAGGCTGCCCAGCGCTACCCGCAGTTCGTCGCCGAATTCGAGTACGACCTCAAGCATTACGTTGGACGCCCAAGTCCGGTTTACCACGCCAAGCGCTGGTCCGAGATGCTTGGCGGTGCGCAGATTTATTTCAAGCGCGAGGATCTGAATCACACCGGTGCGCACAAGGTCAATAACTGCATCGGCCAGGCCATGCTCGCCCGGCGCATGGGCAAGAAGCGCGTCATCGCCGAAACTGGCGCCGGCCAGCACGGCGTCGCAACGGCGACCGTGGCTGCGCGCTACGGGATGGAATGCGTTGTATATATGGGCTCCGAAGACATCAAGCGGCAGGCGGCGAACGTCTATCGCATGAAACTTCTCGGCGCGACCGTGGTGCCAGTCGAAAGCGGCTCAAAGACGCTCAAGGATGCGCTAAATGAAGCAATGCGCGACTGGGTGACGAACATCTCCAACACCTTCTACATCATTGGCACGGTCGCTGGGCCGCACCCGTATCCGATGATGGTGCGCGATTTCCAGTCGGTCATCGGCAAGGAAGCGATCGGCCAGATGCAGGACCATTGCGAACGTCAACCCGATGCCGTGATCGCTTGCGTCGGTGGTGGCTCGAATGCGATGGGGATTTTCCATCCGTACATTCCCGTTGAAGGCGTCCGCCTGATCGGCGTCGAGGCGGCGGGCGACGGCATTGAAACCGGTCGCCACGCTGCCTCGCTGACGGCCGGGCATCCGGGCGTCTTGCATGGCAATCGGACCTATCTGCTGCAAGACGAAAACGGCCAGATCATTGAGACGCATTCGGTTTCCGCAGGGCTCGACTATCCCGGTGTCGGCCCCGAGCACGCCTGGCTCAAGGATAGTGGACGTGCAGAATACGTGACCATCACCGATAGCGAAGCCTTGCAGGCCTTCCACAATCTGTGTCGCCTCGAAGGCATCATCCCGGCGCTTGAATCGAGTCACGCCATTGCCTACGCGGCCAAGCTCGCGCCGACTTTGCCGAAAGACAAGATTCTGCTGGTCAATCTCTCCGGTCGCGGCGACAAGGATATGCACACCGTCGCCGAAAAATCTGGCATCAAGTTCTGAGGTTACCCAATGTCAAAAATACAAGCTACATTCGAGCGCCTTCAGGCGCAGGGCCGCAAGGCGTTGATTCCATTCATTACAGCCGGCGATCCTGATCCGGCATTGACTGTGCCGTTGATGCACTCGCTGGTTGATGCCGGTGCCGACATCATCGAACTGGGCGTGCCGTTCTCCGATCCAATGGCCGACGGGCCGACCATTCAGCGGGCTTCCGAGCGCGCCTTGCTCAAAGGCGTCAGCCTGCGGCAGGTGCTCGGCATGGTCGCCAACTTTCGCGCCGATAACAACGAAACGCCCGTCGTGCTGATGGGCTATGCCAACCCGATCGAAGCGATGGGTGTCGAGAAATTCGCGGCGGCGGCGTTCGACGCTGGCGTCGATGGCGTGCTGGTCGTCGATTACCCGCCCGAGGAAAGCGCCGATTTCGCGAAGGCGATGAATGCCAACGCGCTCGATCCGATCTTTCTGTTGGCGCCAACGTCCACCGAAAAGCGCATTGCGCAAGTCGCCGAATTGGCGAGTGGCTACGTCTACTACGTCTCGCTCAAGGGCGTGACCGGCTCGGCGGCGCTGGATGTTCAGTCGGTTGCTGCAAGAATTCCCGAGATCCACGCAGCAACCGGCATCCCGGTCGGCGTAGGCTTTGGTATCCGCGATGCGGCGACGGCGGGCGCGGTGGCGAAGATTGCCGATGCCGTTGTGGTGGGTAGCCGAATCATCGAGGAAATCGAGCAATCGACCGACGAGACTGTTTGCGACCGGGTTAAGGCCTTGGTCGCGGACTTGCGCCGGGGTATCGACGAGGCCACTGCTTCACTCAACGCCGATGGGAAGCAGCCATGAGCTGGCTTAACAAGCAGCTTCCGCCGAAAATCAAGCGCAGCGATCCGGGCGTCGAACGCAAGTCCAATTTGCCGGAGGGCTTGTGGAGCAAGTGCCCGTCGTGCGAGGCCGTGCTGTATGCGACGGATCTCGCGAAGAACGCCCAGGTTTGCCCGCAGTGCGGCCATCACAACCGTCTCGACGCAAGGGCGCGGATTGCGCAACTGCTCGATGCCGATGGGCGCTTTGAAATCGGCGCCGAGGTCTTGCCGGTTGATCCGCTCAAGTTCAAGGACAGCCGTCGCTACGCGGACCGGCTGCTCGATGCATCGACAGCAACCGGAGAATCCGATTCGCTGGTGGTCATGCAAGGTGCGATCAAGAGCGTCGCGGTCGTCGTCGCCGCCTTTGAGTTCGATTTCATGGGCGGGTCGATGGGTTCGGTGCTCGGCGAGCGCTTCGTGCGCGGCGTGCAGACGGCGGTTGAGCTGCGTCTGCCTTTCATCTGCGTGACCGCTTCGGGCGGCGCACGCATGCAGGAAGGCCTGTTTTCGCTGATGCAGATGGCGAAGACGACGGCGGCGCTTACCAAGCTCTCCGAGGCTGGCTTGCCCTTCATTTCGATCCTCACCGATCCGACGATGGGCGGCGTTTCGGCGTCGTTTGCCTTCATCGGCGATATCGTGATCGCCGAACCCGGTGCGCTGATCGGCTTTGCCGGCCCGCGCGTTATCGAGCAGACGGTCAGACAGACGCTGCCGGAGGGCTTCCAGCGTGCGGAGTTCCTGCTCGAAAAAGGGGCGGTCGATATGATCGTCGATCGCCGCGAGCTGCGAGACAAGCTGGTGCAGCTGCTCACGATGCTGCAAAAGCGCCCGGCGCCGAAAACGCTCTAGCAGCGATATCGTCGATTTGCCGAGTGCAACTGGTCTAAATGGCGGCACTCGGCACTTTCTGTGGCGGTGCGCCAAATTCGCGTTGAAAGAAACGATTTGAATTCACTGTCGGCATGGCTCGCTCATCTCGAGAGCCTTCACCCCAAAGGGCAGGGCGGAATCGAGCTTGGGCTGGAAAGAGTTGATCGGGTCAAGGCCGAACTCCAGCAAACCCAGCGCTGTCCGCTGATCATTGTTGGCGGAACGAACGGCAAGGGTTCGACCTGTGCCTACCTGGAATCGATCTATGCGCACGCCGGCTATCGAGTCGGCTGCTACACGTCGCCGCACCTGCTTGAGTACAACGAGCGCGTGCGCGTCGATCGTCGGCCGGTTGACGATGTCGCGCTGTGCCGTGCTTTTGCCAAGGTCGAGGCGGCCCGGCAGGCGGCGGGCAATGTCGCGCTCACGTATTTCGAGTTCGGGACGCTGGCAGCTTGGGAAGTGTTCGCGGCAACTCAGGCTGAAGTCATCATCCTTGAAGTCGGACTTGGCGGACGGCTTGATGCGGTCAACGCCTACGACGCCGACTGCGCGATCGTGACCGGAATCGCGCTCGACCACACCGATTGGCTGGGGCCGACGCGCGAAACCATCGGCTACGAGAAGGCCGGCATCTTTCGCTCGGGAACGCCGGCAATTTGCGCCGACCCCGAGCCGCCACCATCCCTGATCGATCATGCGACGATGATTGGCGCGCATCTTCAGCTCGTCGGCCGTGATTTCGCCGCTGTCGTTGATGGGGGCGAAGCGGACTGGACCTTCCGGAGAGGCGGCGCGTCGGTTTATTCAGGACTGCCCAAGCCGGGTCTGCGCGGCGCCTGCCAGATGGGCAACGCCGCGGCGGTACTGGCCGCGCTTGATTCGCTACAGATGGTTCTGCCGGTGACGACGCAGGCGATCTGCGAGGGGCTGGTCGATGTTCTTCTGCCCGGGCGATTCCAGGTGTTTCCGGGGCGGCCGACGACCGTTGCCGACGTGGCGCACAATCCGCAGGCGGTGGCAGGCCTGGCTGAAAATCTCGACGCCATGGGGCGATTCGAGAAAACCATCGCCGTCGTCGGCATGCTGGCCGACAAGGATATCGCCGGCGCGTTGGCGGCGCTGAGCGGGAAAGTCGACGTCTGGCTGCTGGCCGGGCTGGACGTGCCGCGCGGCGCATCGGCCGAAACCCTGGCCGCTGTTCACGCAGCCGGCGCGCTGGGCGGACGTGTCGAGTGCTTTGCCTCACCTGCCGACGCCTTGAAGCACGCCGCCAAGCTGGCGGGTGAAAATGATAGAATCGCGGTCTTTGGATCGTTCTACACGGTAGCGGCTTTCCTGCGATCGACCAGCAGCAATGCCTGAAATTTCACGCTTCGCCCGCGTCGTTCGCTTCACCGATACTGCTGACCATCCTCCGAACTTCCTCGATTCGACCGATACCAATGTCCGACTCTTCTGACGCGAACTTGCAGCTAAAAAAACGGGCACGCCGCCGACTGGTCGGGGCCTTCGCCTTCGCCGGCCTGGCTGCCGTGATCCTGCCGATGGTGATGGATGAAGAGCCCAAGCAGCAGGTGCAGGACGTCCAGATTCACATTCCCGGCCAGGATCAGGCACCGTTCGTGAACAAGCTTGCGAAGGCTGTACCTGATTCGGACGAGGCGCTCGTTCCGCCAGTCGCCACGGATTCAGTTGCGCCGCAGAGCAGCGATACGGACGCAAAGCCGGCAGACATTCCCGCAAGCACCTCGGCCGACAAGGCTGCTGAAAAGCCTGATGCAATGAAAGCCGAGAAGCCTGGCGAGAAACCCGCTGATAAAGCAGCGGAAAAAGCACCTGCGAAGCCTGCTGAAAAGCCCAAGGCCGTCGAGAGCGAAGCACACGACACAACGCGGGCAGCGGCAATTCTCGAAGGGAAACCTCTGGACGCCGCGTCAAAGCCTGCAGCCAACGGCAACGGGCAGTTCGTGATCCTGATCGGTGCTTTTTCCAACCCCGCCAACGTCAAGCAACTACAGACCAAGATTGGCGAACTCGGCATCAAGGTTTATACCGAGCCGCTCGATTCTCCCGGTGGCAAGAAAACGCGTGTGCGTGCCGGGCCGTTTCCGAATCGCGCAGCGGCCGACAAGGCGCTTGATCGGCTGAAACGCATCGGCGTCAACGGTGTGGTTGCCGGGCGGTAATGACGGCTTTTGATTACATCGTCCTGGCCATTGTCGCAGCCTCGGTCATTCTGGGCGTGTGGCGCGGCGTCGTCGGCGAAATCATCGCGCTGGTCGCCTGGGTGTTGGCATTCTTCACCGCTCGCTGGTGGGGGAACGAAGTGGCGAACAGTCTGCTGACGGCGATCGCCGATCCGGTGTTGCGTCTCGTGGCGGCCTGGGTGCTCGTCTTCGTGGTCGTGCTGATCCTGATGGCGCTCTTGCGTCTGGCGGTGCGCGGATTGCTCAAGGCGCTTGGTCTGAGCCCGACCGATCGGCTGCTCGGCATGATCTTCGGCGTCGCACGCGGACTGGCGATCGTTCTGATTCTTGTTGCCGTCGGCGGCATGACGATGGTGCCGAAGGAAAAGTGGTGGGTCGAGGCGTATTTCTCCGCGCCTCTCGAAACGGCGGTGATGGCCAGCGAACCCTGGTTGCCGTCGGAAGTCGCTAAACGAATTCGATTCAGGTAGGAAACTCTATGTGCGGAATACTAGGCGTCGTCGCAACCACACCCGTCAATCAGCTGCTTTACGACGGTTTGATGGTTCTCCAGCATCGCGGCCAGGACGCGGCCGGCATTACGACCGGTGACGGCGATGCCTTCCACATGCACAAGGGATCTGGGTTGGTGCGCGACGTGTTCCGCACGCGCAACATGCGCGCTCTGCCGGGCAATATGGGTATCGCTCATTGCAGGTACCCGACTGCGGGTTCCTCATCGGATTCGGCAGAGTCGCAGCCGTTCTACGTCAATTCGCCGTTCGGCCTCGTTCTTGCGCACAACGGTAACCTGACCAATACCGAGCAATTGCAGGAAGAAATGTTCCGGCAGGATCGGCGGCACATCAACACCAATTCCGATTCCGAAGTCCTGCTCAACGTACTGGCGCACGAGTTACAGGAGTCGGCCACGAGCTTCCGCCTCGATCTCGACACGATCTTTTCGGCGGTGGCCGGCGTGCATCGCCGTTGCAAAGGTGCGTACGCGGTGGTCGTATTGATCGCCGGTTATGGATTGCTCGCCTTCCGCGACCCTAACGGCATCCGTCCGATGGTCGTCGGTGTCAACGAGACACCAAAAGGCAACGAGTATCTGGTTGCCTCCGAGTCGGTCGCGCTCGATACGCTCGGATTTCGCGTCCTGCGTGACGTTGAGCCCGGCGAGGCGATCTTCATCGACATGTCGCATCAGATGCACGCCCGCCAGTGTGCGCAGAACTCGGTACTCTCGCCGTGCATCTTCGAGTACGTCTATCTGGCCCGTCCTGATTCGGTGATCGACGGTGTCTCGGTCTACGAGACGCGCCTGCTCATGGGGGAGTATCTTGCCGACAAGGTTGCCGAGCGGATACCGGTCACGAACATCGACGTCGTGATTCCGATCCCCGATTCGAGCCGGCCGTCGGCGATGCAGCTCGCGCAACGGCTCGGAATTCCCTACCGCGAAGGCTTTGTCAAAAACCGCTATATCGGCCGCACCTTCATCATGCCAGGGCAATCGACGCGGAAAAAATCGGTACGCCAGAAACTCAATACCGTGGCCCAGGAGTTCAAGGGGAAGCGGGTCCTGCTGGTCGACGACTCGATCGTTCGCGGAACGACGAGCCGCGAAATTGTCGACATGGCGCGTGCCGCCGGCGCGCTCAAGGTGTACTTCGCTTCGGCCGCGCCGCCCGTCCGTTATCCCAACGTCTACGGGATCGACATGCCGACGCGCAGCGAGCTGATCGCCACCGGGCGGACCGACGAAGAAATTGCGCGTGAAATCGGCGCCGATGCGCTGGTCTACCAGGATCTGGAAGCGCTCAAGGCTTCGGTGAGCCATCTCAAGCCGTCGCTCCGCGAGTTCGACTGCTCGTGTTTCGATGGGCAATACGTGACCGGCGACATCACGCCGGACTACCTTGATGCCCTTGAGCAGGCCAGGGAGAAGAAGCTCGCGGGCGGCAAGGATGACGGCGGCGACTCGCGGCAACTCAACAGCAACAACCAATCGGCGTCCTGAACCAGCGAGCATACCAATTGGCAACGCTGGCAATTCGCGAGGGGCTTGCGCGAAGTTGGTTCTACGGACACTCCGACGCTTTGTAGCTGACTTCGAGTGACGTGTTCGACAGCCCTGCACTGGCGATTCTGTCGCTGGTCATGGGCTTGTGCAGTGCGCGCGGCCATGCCGTCGCCTCAGCCGGCCTGTTCGGCGCGGGTGGTGGTCGATCTGCAAAACGACATCGAGACGGGTATCGCTCTGATTGGAGCAAAGGCCCGGTCGGCGATTCTTGCAGCCGTCAGCGTGGATCAACGGCCCTCACGGCTACGGCGCGAAAGGTCGTCACGCTCGTCGGTCAACTGCTGTAGTGACCGCTTGACCGGTTCTGGCAACATGAACCAACTCAGCAAGCTCGATCCAGCGCAAATCCCCCAGAACAGAAGGAAGCCGATGGAGTAAGTCGGCATCGCCGGCAAGGCCACGGGTTGTCCAAAAAGGTAAAGCTGCTGCGGGTCGATCACGGTAAAAAACACGATTTCAGCAATTCCGGCTGCAATGAACGCTGGCCAGAGAACCCAGATGATGTGCTTCATGTCACCTCCGTCATGAATGGCTCGGGATGCCGAATGGAGCGCAACCCGTTCGATTCGAGTCGCCGGCCGCGAATGGGTTCCTGTGGCATCCTAAATGTGCCGATCGTTACCCGATCAAGCGTCAACAGACGCCGGTTCTCGTTTGGTGATTGCGCGAGCTTCTGCTAGAATGCGCCGCTTCTGGAGAGGTGGATGAGCGGTTTAAGTCGCACGCCTGGAAAGCGTGTGTGGGATAACATCCCACCGCGGGTTCGAATCCCGCCCTCTCCGCCAAGACAACAAAAACCCGCACGGCTCAAGGCTTTGCGGGTTTTTTGTCTTCCGGTACATGACAAATGGTCCGGGTTTTTCGGCGATTTCTCGATTCTTGCTGCCGAGTGAACCGATCGGTGCGCGTGACTTCCTGAGATCAGTCCGTGAAGCTTGTCGACTGCGGCTTGGTAGCCAAGCGTTCGCAAGTGGTCAGCCCAGAATTCCGCCTCGTTCTGAGAGGCAAGCCACGGTCGAGGACAATCTTCCGGTCGCTGAAATAAGTAAAGACTCGGCCACCTTCAACAACATTACCCCGAACACGGCCGTCAGGTTGATGTTGGGAGAAACTGCGCCGTTTTCTATTCGGCGCTGGCCTGCGTTGATTTCGACGCTCGTTGTTGCCCGAGCGCCGCTTCCCATGCGGCTTTCTGCTCACCACACAGATTGAATACATCGCCCACCGGGCCGGCCGTTTGCTCGCGATACGGCAAACACCGCCGCCGGACGACGGCTTTTGGCGCCATCGATGTTGCTTTGGTTTCCATGTTTCCAATATTATAGAAACATGGAAACAAACGATGCTCTCACCGCGCTCGCTGCGCTGGCTCAGGAAAGCCGCCTGGCGGTCTTTCGCCTTTTGGTGCAGAACGGCCCCGATGGTCTGAATCCGGGCGTGATCGGCGCCCAACTTGATTTGCTGGCGCCGACCTTGTCGTTCCATTTGCGGACATTGGCGCAGGCCGGCTTGGTCACGACGGTGCAGGAGGGTCGCTATCTGCGCTACCGGGCGGACATGGCGGCCTTCAATTCACTGATCGCTTTTCTTACCGAAGACTGTTGCAGCGGCAATCTGCAACTCTGTTCATTGACTGGAGAAAAAAAATGAACGCTATCAAGGCAATCAACGTGCTGGTGCTATGCACAGGGAACTCGGCGCGCTCGATACTTGGCGAGGCCTTGTTCAATCACCTCGGGG
>JAGNOM010000004.1 GCA_017990155.1 Propionivibrio sp.
GCGATCTATCCGGAAGATGGCGATACGTCTGCAACCTTGATCCGCAACGCGGATATCGCCATGTACCAGGCCAAGGCGCAGGGAAAGAACGGCTTCCTGGAGTTCAAGCCTTCGATGAACACGGCACATGTCAAGCGTATCTCGCTGGAGAACGACTTGCGACAAGCGCTCAAGGACGGCACTCAGTTCGAGCTTCACTTTCAGCCGCAGGTCAGCGTCGCTCAGGGCGCAGTGGTCGGCATTGAAGCCTTGATCCGCTGGCACCACCCCGTGCAGGGACTGATTTCTTCGGATGAGTTCATTTCGCTGGCCGAGGAAACCGGCATGATCGTCACGATCAGCGACTGGGTCTTGCAAGCCGGTTGCGCACAGCTCAAGAAACTGCGCCAAAAGGGGTATCTTGACCTGAAGCTGGGGATCAATCTCTCGCCGGCCGAATTCGAGCGCGATGATCTGCTCGAGCGCGTCATCGCGCCGCTTGATCAGCACGCCATTCCCCACGACGCCATTGAAATCGAAATCACCGAGCATTTGCTGATGAAGGACGCAGAAAGCGTCATCACCAAGGTCCGGCAACTTCGCCAGGCCGGCCTGCACGTCGCCATCGACGATTTTGGAACGCGCTACTCGTCCCTCAACTATCTCCGGCGCTTCGCCGTCAGCCGCATCAAGATTGACCAGTCGTTCGTCCGCGACCTGAGGGGCAACGACGACTCAACGGCGATCATTCAGGCGATTCTGGGCATTGCCAAGAGTTTCAATCTGCGCATCCTGGCCGAAGGCGTTGAAACCGAAATTCAGCGGCAAACACTCAGCCGACTTGGTTGCGACGAGATGCAAGGCTATTTCTTCAGCCGGCCACTGTCGGCCACGGCACTCGACGCTTTCCTCAGCGGTTTCTCGCTGAACACGCTGAGCGAGACCGACGCGCAGCCGATCCGGCGCGACGTCGTGCGCCTCCCGAGCCCGGCGTTCACCGCCCCCGCCTGCCAAGCCTGAGGCAAACGCTGTATTAGTTGGACGAACGCGCTAATCGCTCGGACGCCAGGGTGACCCGGTTTCGTCCCAGCCGTTTCGAGAGGTACAAGGCGGTGTCCACGCGCGACACAAAATCGGCGGCGGACTCGCCGCGGCGGTAGCTGGCGATCCCGAACGACACCGTGATCCGGGCGATTTCCTGATGGTTGTCGGAACGACGGATCCGGCTTCCTTCGATCGTCGAGCGAAGCTTCTCGGCCAACGCCTGTGCGCCGTCAATGCTTGTATCCGGAAGAAGAACGACGAACTCCTCGCCGCCGAAGCGGGCCGCCGTATCCTTTCCTTTCACGCTGGCTTTCAGTATCTGCGCCACGGCGCGAAGGACCTTGTCGCCCATCAGATGTCCATACGTGTCGTTGACACGCTTGAAGTGGTCGATATCTGCGAGCAGAAGGCACGTCCCCTCGGCCTGCTGGTCCACCGCCGACAGGCATGCCGATAGCGCCAGATCGAAACCCCGGCGATTCGTGAGGCCGGTCAGTTCATCCGCGAGCGCGGCTTCGCGCGCCCGGTTGACTTCCTCCTGCAGCCTTTCGATCTCCGCCCGGCTGACATCGAGGCGTTGTTGCAGTGTCGCAATCGCGCCCTGCATGGCGCGTGTGCCGGACAGGAGCTGATCGAGTTCATTGCCCGAAATGGCCCCCGACGCGGCACCTTCCAGCCCCTCGCTCCACTGTTCCAAGGCATTGCCAAAGCGGCTGGCATGTTCGCCGGCATTGGCGGCATCCTGTGAAACTTCGGCCATCACCTTCCGGAAACCGGTCGCGACGCGGTGCGCGGTTTGCTCGTCGAGTTCGGCGATATGCGTGCGAAAGAGTTCGGACGTCAGGTTCTCGTCCAGCACTTTTCCGTCGCGCGTCAGTTCATCGATCGCGTGTCGGAGCGGTTTGTTGAAGCCGGCCACGTACTCATACCAGATACCGTAGCTGACCGGATGCAGCGCAGCGGCCTGTCGCGACATCAGAGGCAAGGCCAACCTCAGGTACTCCGCGCTCTGCTCCATGGTTTCCTGGTACCTCATCATCGGAAAATCCCCTTGCGAACAAATAGGTGAATAACCGCATTTTCATGCGCTCGCCATTTTATGCGGCGACGCAAAAATGAATCAATCGCGCGTCGCATATGCCGGAAGTGTAGTCATTTCGCAAGTGCAAAGGAAAGCGATGTCACAGACGGATCGGCGCAGATACCGGCGCCATAATAAAACTGGCCCGCCATACAGGCGGGCCAAGCTTGCTTCATTTGAGCGAATCGGCTCGTTCCGATTTACCGAAAAATGCCCTCGGTTCTTTTCTGCGCGTTTTTCCTGCTAAGCGTTCTGCCCGGGCCTCGCTTTTTCTTCAGCCAATTTGTGGACCACCGCCGATAACTCGACAACGCTCTTGGAAAGCTTGTTGATATCCCGCTTCGTCGGCACTCCGAGTCTGCCGAGCGATCGGGCGATGCCGTCTTCGACCACGTGCTCGATCCGTCCCCAGGTGTCCACGGCCTTGCCGGTGACGCTGGCGATCGTTTTGTCCGCGACCTTGCGTGTCCGCGCCTGTACGATCTCACCGTCCTTGACCAGCGCATTGAAGGCTTTCTCGCCTTCGGCCTGGGTGATGGAATACGCGCCGAGTCCGGCCAGCCAGAGCTGATTCGCCGACTCCCTGACTTTAACCGCGAGTTCACTATCGACCAGACTACCTGCCAATGCTTCGAGTTTCTTGCCCATTTCGATCTCCTCAAGTTGTGTCACGCCGCGGGCCGGCAAGGGCTGAATTCCTTGTGCCTCATCTGCATTGTAGGAACCACGTCTAGAATGGGTATTCTAAAGAGCTAGGGTTTTCCCTCTAAATCAGCTGCTTGGCTGATCATTCCTACAAAAACGCATGCTGCAGATCACCAATCTCACCCGCCAATTCAACAACCGAACCGTCCTGCGCGATGTTTCGCTGACCCTGCAACCGGGCGAGTACGTCGCCATCGTCGGCGAATCCGGCGTCGGCAAGTCGACGCTGCTCAACCTGATCGCCGGACTGGATCGCCCGGATGGCGGGCGTCTGGTGCTCGATGGCGACGACTACGCCCGACTCGACGAGGACGCGCTAACGCGCCTGCGTCGCGACAAGCTGGGCTTCGTCTTCCAGGCGTTCCACGTCTTGCCGCATCTCACGGTGCGCCAGAACGTCGTGCTGCCGCTGTGGCTGCAGGGCTTGCACGGCGAAGCGGCTGACCGGCAGGCGCAACAGCTGCTTGATGCCGTCGGGCTCGGTGAGCGCGCCGGCAGCTGGCCGCGCGAGCTGTCGGGCGGCGAAATGCAACGTGTGGCGATTGCCCGGGCGCTGGTGCATCGCCCGCGCCTGGTGCTGGCTGACGAACCGACCGGCAACCTTGATCCGGCCAACGGTGCCAGGATCATCGCCCTGCTCGGCGACCGCATTCGGCAAGCTGGCGCCATCGGCATCCTCGTCACCCATTCGCACGAAGCAGCGGCGACAGCGGATCGCATCCTGCATCTCACCGCCGAGGGACTGCGCACGTGAAGCTAGCGCCGGTATTTTTCGGTTCGCTCACCCGGCGCCGGGTCGCGACGCTCTTTTCCTTCGCGGCGATTGTCCTCGGCGTCGCGCTCGGCATGGCGGTTCAGGCCGTCCATGAGGCGGCGCTTGTCGAATTCGGCCATGGACTGCGGACGATGAGCGGCGAAACCGATCTGCAAGTCGTCGGGCCACGCGGCGGATTCACCGAGGAAGTCTTCGCTCGGCTTGTCGCCCTCCCCGAGATTGAGGCCGCCAGCCCGATCGTCGAGGTCGAAGCGAAACTCGCGGGACGAAACGAGTCGCTGCAACTGATGGGGCTCGATGCCTTTGCTCTGGCTCGCACGACCCCGGCGCTCTTGCCGAAACCGGCGAGTACATCGGACCGTTTTTCGCTTCTGGCCGAGAACCATGTGTTTTTGAGCGCGGTCGCAAGGGGCGCACTCGGCGTCAAAACCGGCGAGACGATCCGCTTGCAATCAGGCACCAGAATCCTCGCTTTGCAGGTGGCCGGCGACCTGCCCGGCGTGGCGGACGACCGCCGCCTGGCGGTGATGGACATCGCTGCCGTCCAGTCGCAGTTTTCGATGTTGGGTCGCCTCACGCAGATCGACCTGCGCCTCGCGCAAGGTATCGCGCCCGAAACGGCACGCGCCCGGTTGCAGGCCATCCTGCCGGCCGGCGTGATTATCCAGGCGCCGACGGAAACCGAGAACCAGGCGGCCAATCTCTCGCGCGCCTACCGGGTCAATCTGACGATGCTCGCGGCCATGGCGTTGCTGACCGGCGGTTTCCTCGTCTTCTCGGCGCAGGCGCTCTCTGTCGTGCGGCGTCGAACGGAGTTCGCCTTCCTTCGCGCCATCGGCCTCTCGCGCCGCAGCTTGTTTGCGTGGCTGGTGGCCGAAGGCGCGCTGGTCGGGCTCGCTGGAGGTGTCGTCGGCGCGGCATTGGGTCACGCGCTTGCCTGGGGACTGCTGACTGCTTTCGGCGGCGATCTGGGCGCAGGTTACTTTGCCGGATTGCGGCCGCGATTGCAGTTCCAGCCCGAGGTGACGACGCTCTACGTCGCCTTGGGTGTGGCGGCGGGCATCGCGGGAGCGTGGTTGCCAGCGCGCGAAGCCGCCACCGTATCGCCAGCGCAGGCCTTGAAGTCCGGCGACGAGGCGGCCCTGCTCGGTGGCCACGGCCATCCGGTGCTCGGCGCTGCCATGCTGGCGGCCAGTCTCGCCGCGTGCCGAATCCCACCGCTGGGCGGCCTCCCGCTCGGCGGATACCTGTCGATCGCCTGTCTGTTGGCCGGAAGCGTCATGCTCTTGCCGTTGATCGCGTCCATGATCGCACGCTTGCTGCCAGAACGCGGACCGGTTCCGGCGCGCCTCGCCGCCGCCCGGCTCGGCGCGGCGCCGGGGCATGCAGTCGTCGCCGCCGCAGGTGTGCTGACCAGCGTGGCGCTGGCCGGCGCAATGGCGATCATGGTTGCGTCTTTCCGCGACTCGGTCGATCAGTGGCTGACCCAGGTCTTGCCCGCCGATCTCTATCTGCGCACCGGCAGCGTGCACACCGGCAGTCTTCTGGACGATGCGCTGCAGCGCCGAATCGCCGCCATTCCTGGCATCGCCAGCGTCAGTTTCACGCGGCACGACAGCCTGCGTCTGGGGGAGGGGAAAGCCCCCGCCGCGCTGATCGCCCGTCCGGTGTCTGCGGACGGAAACGAATTGCCGTTGGTCGGCAAGCCCCGTCCACCGGCGTATGACGACGAGCCGGCGATCTGGGTTTCGGAAGCCATGCAGGATCTTCACGGCTGGAACCCCGGCCAGCAGGTTCAACTTCCGCTCGCCGGACGGCCTGTGGCTGCGCATGTCGCGGGCGTCTGGCGCGACTACTCGCGGCAGACCGGCGCAGTGCTGATGGATATTGCCGACTATCGACGATTGACCGGCGACCGGCTGGCAAATGACGCGGCGATCAAGGTCATCCCCGATGTTGCGGCGCGGCTGGTGGCCGACCGCCTTCTGGCACTGGAAGCGCCCGGTGTCCTGCAGATCTCCTACCCCGGCGAGATCCGCGCCATCAGCCTGCGCATCTTCGACCGCACCTTTGCCGTCACCTACCTGCTGGAAGCCGTCGCCGTGATCATCGGTCTCGCTGGCGTCGCGGCGAGTTTTGCGGCACTCGCGGCGGCGCGGCGACGCGAATTCGGCATGCTTCGCCACCTCGGTCTGACGCGACGCCAGATCGGCTGGATGCTGGCGCAGGAAGGGGCATTGGCCGCTGGCGTTGGCGTCCTTGTCGGATTGCTCGCCGGAGGCGCCATTGGCCTCGTGCTGATCGAAGTCGTCAACCGGCAGAGCTTCCACTGGAGCATGGACCTCGCCATTCCCTGGCGCTCGCTGACGCTGTTCGCCAGTGGGCTGATTGCGCTGGCCGCGCTCGCCGCCGTGCTCGCCGGACGGCAGGCGATGCGGCAGGATGCGGTGCTGGCCGTGCGCGAGGACTGGTGATGCGGCGCCGTGATTTTGTCCTGGCGCTGGCAAGCCTCCCGACGCTCGCCCTGGCGCCACGTGTTGAGGCGGCTGACGCCGTCGAGTTCGCGCCGGTCCTTCCCGGCCGCACGCTCGTTTTCCCCGACGATCATGGCGCCCACCCGGATTTCCGCACCGAGTGGTGGTACGCCACCGGCTGGCTGAGCTTGCCCGATGGCAGCCCACTCGGCTTCCAGAGCACCTTCTTTCGCGTGCGTACCGGTATCGGCGAGAACAACCCGAGCACCTTCGCGCCGCGCCAGTTGCTCCTCGCCCACGCCGCCATCGCCGACCCGCGCTTCGGCCGGCTGCGCCACGACCAGCGTATCGCGCGCGTGTCGAGCCTCGGTCGCGCCGGCTTCGCGACTGGACGAACAAATATCTGGATCGGCGACTGGCGTTTCGATCAGACGAACGACCGCTATCAGGCCGAAGTACAGGGCGAGGATTTCGCGTACTCGCTGGCGCTTGTCCCGAACGGACCGCCGATGCTCAACGGCGAATCCGGCTTCAGCATGAAAGCGCCGCAAGCACAGCATGCCAGCTACTACTACAGCCGCCCGCAACTTGACGTGAGCGGCACGGTGACGATCGACGGACGCCGCCAACCCGTCACCGGCCGTGCCTGGCTCGATCACGAATGGTCGAGCGAATTGCTACCCAAAGCCGCGCAAGGCTGGGACTGGGTCGGCATCAACTTCATGGATGGCAGCGCGCTGATGGCCTTCCGACTTCGCCGACAGGACGGCCCCCCGCTCTGGGCCGCGGCCACGCTCAAGGCGCCGGGTGGGGAAACGCAGACATTCCGGCCGGACGAGATCGTCTTTGAACCGCTGCGCCGCTGGCAATCGCCGCGAACCGGCATCGTCTACCCCATCGAATGGCGCATCCGGATCGGTCTGCGCACCTTCACGCTGCGCCCGCTGATCGGCGATCAGGAACTGGACAGCCACCACACCACAGGCAACGTGTACTGGGAAGGCGCGGTTCGCGTTTTGGAAGATGACCAGGAGCGCGGCCGGGGCTATCTGGAGATGACCGGATACGGCGAGCGAATCCGGATCGACGTCGCCGATTGATGAGAAGCGCAGAATCGCTTTTCAGAGGTCAACGAAAAAGCCCCGGATAAAACGCATCCGGGGCTTTTTCGCTTCCCAAAGGAAGACCTTACTTCTTGGCGACCGCAGCCTTGAAAGTGGCGCCAGCCGAGAACTTCGGCACTGTGGTTTCGGCGATCATCAGCTTCTCGCCCGTCTTCGGATTCTTGCCTTCGCGTGCAGCACGCTCGGACGCCTTGAAGGTGCCGAAGCCGACGAGGCTCACGCTGTCGTCATTGGCCACGGCCTGAACGATCGTCTCGACGAATGCATCAATCGCCTTTGCGGCATCGACCTTGGTCAGTTCAGCCGCAGTTGCAACGGCTTCGATCAGTTCGCTCTTGTTCATTGTGTTTTTCCTTGCTTGGTTGAAAAGTCAGAAACCTGAGGGATGCGGATGATACCCAAGAATGCCGCGCAGGCAAGCAATTTCGGCAAATAGCGCCGGCATCCGTAAAGTGGTAAGGCAGTTGGAACGGCTTGTCACGCGAGCGATGCTCGGCCATGAGAACACCCGTTTCCCGTGCAAACTCGTAGAATTCGTTTCTTTCCGTCTCCGGAAACCGGCCATGCTTGAGGAAATCAATCACATTGCCCTGATCGGCAGTCTGATGCAGCAGATGTGTGTCTATCTGGTGATTGCCTACCTCCTGAGCAAGACACCGCTTTTCGCGCCGCTGATGCAGGTCACCGTCCGCCTTCCGGACAAACTGGTCTGTTATCTGGTGTTCTCCGGTTTCTGCATCATGGGAACCTACCTCGGCTTCCAGATCGAGGATGCCATCGCCAATACCCGCGCCATTGGCGCCGTGCTCGGCGGCATTCTGGGCGGGCCGGTCGTCGGCCTTGCGGTCGGACTGACCGGCGGCTTGCATCGCTATTCCATGGGCGGATTCACCGCCTCGGCGTGCGCGGTGTCTACCACCGCCGAAGGTTTGCTTGGCGGTTTTCTGCACCTCTACCTGATGCGCATCCATCGCGCGGACCGCCTGCTCAACCCGATGATTGCGCTGGGCGTCACGCTGGTCGCCGAGATGACGCAGATGATCATCATCCTGCTGATGGCCAGGCCATTCGATCAGGCCGCACGCTTGGTCGCCCACATTGCCTTGCCGATGATGGTCAGCAATTCATTCGGCGCGGCGCTGTTCATGCGCCTGATCCTGGATCGCAAGGAAACGCTGGAAAAGTACTCGATCGCTTTTTCCGCCAAGGCATTGCGGATCGCCGAGCGTTCGGTCGGGGTATTGATGCAGGGTTTCAACGAGCACAACTGCACACGCATGGCGTCCATCATCCGCGAGGAAACGGGTGTCGGCGCCGTCGCGATCACCGATTGCGAGAAACTGCTTGGCTTTGTCGGTGTCGGTTCGGATCACCACCTGCCCGGCACCCCGATCTCGTCGGAACACACGTTTTATGCCATCGCTCATAACGAAGTGGTCTATGCCGACGGTGTGAACCTGACCTACTCCTGTGCGGTTTCCAGGGACTGCAAACTAGGCTCATCACTGGTCATACCGCTGCGCGGCGAAGAGAACCGCGTTTTCGGGACAATCAAACTCTACGAGCCCAAACGAAAATTCTTCTCCTCACTCAACCGAACGCTCGGAGAAGGCATCGCGCGCCTCCTTTCCAACCAGGTGCTCGCCGGCAAGATCGAGGAACAGAAGCGGCTTCTGGCGCAGTCGGAGGTCAAGCTGCTGCAGGCTCAGATCAACCCGCATTTCCTCTTCAACGCCCTGAACACGCTTTCGGCGGTAATTCGGCGCGACCCGGAAGCCGCCCGGCAGCTCGTGCACTATCTATCCACGTTTTTCCGGAAAAGCCTCAAGCGCGTCGGTAACGACGCGACGCTCAGGGACGAAGTCGAGCACGTCAATGCCTACCTGCAAATCGAACTGGCCCGCTTTGCCGATCGGCTCGACGTCGAGATCGCCATTCCCGAGGAACTGCTGCACCTTCGTCTGCCAGCGTTCTCGCTGCAGCCGATTGTCGAGAACGCGATCAAGTACGGCATTTCGCAGATGATCGAACCGGGCAAGATCACCATCAGCGCACGACGGGAGAATGAACTCCTGACGATTCTGATTGAGGACAGCGCCGGCTTGTACCAACCGACACCGGGCGGCGACGGCCTGGGGATGAATCTCGTCGATCGGCGCATCAAGATCCGTTACGGCGCCGCCTATGGCCTCGACGTCAGTTGTGAACCCGAACACTGGACTCGGGTAAGTATCAAACTGCCGGCCGAAGAGGAGTTTGTCGCATGCTGACCGCGCTGATCATCGATGACGAGGCGCCATCGCGCGAGGAACTGAAGGCGCTTTTGGCGGAAGCGGCCGATATCGAAATCGTCGGCGAATGTACCAACGCCATTGAGGGGCTTTCGGCGATCCATCGGCTGCGGCCGGACGTCGTCTTTCTGGATATCCAGATGCCGCGAGTCAGCGGCCTGGAAATGGTCGGGATGATCGAACCCTCGGCCCTGCCCCACATCGTTTTCGTGACGGCCTACGACGAACATGCGTTGAAAGCGTTCGAGGAACATGCGGCGGACTACCTGCTCAAGCCGATTGATCTGCAACGCCTGGACAAGACGCTCGATTGGCTGCGTTCTGGAACGCGCCCCTCCACCAGAGCGTTTCCCGGTGCCGACAGCGCGCTGCACCAGATTCCCTGCATTTCACGCAATCGCATTTTCCTTATTCCCCTAGATGAGGTCGAATACGTGCATACAGAAGTGTCCGGGGTGCACGTCGTCAGCGATGCGCGAACCGGCCTGACCGAGCTGACACTGAAACTGCTTCAGGAACGAACACCGCTCATGCGCTGCCACCGTCAGTACCTGGTCAACCTCAAACACATCGCCGAAATCGAATTGCTCGAGAACGGTGCGGCCGACATCGTCACCCGGACCGGAAAACGCGTTCCGGTCAGCCGTCGGCACCTGCGCGAAATCAAGGACAAGCTCCTGATTTCATGAGCTTGCTCGGCACCACTCGGCATCCACGGAATACCGCTCAGCCTCCGTATAAACCGCTCGCCAGATTGCCAACCCGACCCGCCCGGAATTGACTAGATTCGCAACCTCAATATTCCAAGGTGAGGGTTAATCATGATCTGGTTCTTTCTGTGTGTCGCTATCCTGCTAGCCGGATACTTCACGTACGGCGTCATCATCGAACGTATTTTCGGGCCGAAAGAGGCGCTCAAGACGCCGGCGTATGCATCAAAGGACGGCGTGGATTTCGTTCCCATGTCCAACGCCAAGGTCTGGCTCGTGCAACTGCTCAATATCGCTGGTCTGGGCCCCGTTTTCGGGCCGATCCTCGGCGCTCTCTATGGCCCGATCGCCATGCTGTGGATTGTCATCGGCTGCATCTTCGCCGGCGCAGTTCACGACTACTTCTCGGGTATGCTCAGCGTTCGCCAGAACGGTGCGTCCGTACCGGTCATCGTCGGAACGCAACTGGGCAACGTCATGAAGCAGTTCATGAACGTCTTCGCAGTCGTCCTGCTGCTTCTCGTCGGCGTCGTGTTCGTCTTGGGGCCGGCAAAGCTCCTCGGCTCGATGACCGGCATGGAAGTCTGGATGTGGACCGGAATCATCTTTGGCTACTACATCCTGGCCACGATCCTGCCGATCGACAAGATCATCGGTCGCTTTTACCCGATTTTCGGCGGCCTGCTTATCTTCATGTCGGTGGGTCTGACCATCGGGTTGATCTTCAGCGACAAGACCTTCTTCGCGGCAACCGGCGGCATTGAAAACCTGTTTGTCAATCTACATCCGAAAGAGCTGCCGATCTGGCCGCTGATCTTCATCACCATCGCCTGCGGTGCCATTTCCGGCTTCCATTCAACGCAGTCGCCGCTGATGGCGCGCTGCATCCAGAACGAAAAGAACGGGCGCTTCGTGTTTTACGGCGCAATGATCGGCGAGGGCATCATTGCGCTGGTCTGGTGCACCCTGGGTCTGAGCTTCTACGAAAGCTCGACGGCACTGAATGAAGTGTTGGCCGCCGGCGGTCCCGCCAAGGTGGTTCACGACGTCTCCACTTCACTTTTGGGTGGTTTGGGTGGTGTTCTGGCCGTTCTGGGTGTCGTCATTCTGCCCATCACGTCCGGGGATACGGCTTTCCGCGCGGCTCGACTGATCATCGCCGAGTTCCTGAAGATGCCCCAACAGGCGATGGCCAAGCGGCTGTTGATTTCCGTCCCGCTGTTTGCCCTGGGTTACTTTGTCTCCAAGTCTGACTTCGACCTGATCTGGCGCTACTTCGGCTGGGCCAATCAGACCGTTGCGGCGATCATGCTGTGGGCCGCTGCGGCCTACCTTGTCCGTCACGGCAAGTTCCACTGGATATGCACGGTTCCAGCCATTGTCATGACGACCATCGTCATCACTTTCCTGGCCAACGCCAAGATCGGCTTCGGCCTGCCGATGGAGACTTCCACCATCATCGGCGTCGCCTTCACCGTCGCCGCAACGGTCTTGTTCTTCCTGAAGATCCGAGTCAGCGAAACAGCGATCGAAATTGAAGATGCGCTGGTAGAAAAACAAGGCTGATCGCACGACTCCAAGCGCGTCATAAAGCCAGGCTCCGGCCTGGCTTTTTCACATCTGGAGTCGTCCAAAGCAGCCACCGCATGAACCATGAGCGGCCTTCTGACGCTAGATTTCGTTCTGCTCCAGACGATCCCAATAGGGCGGCGTCCCGATGTGCGCCAACAGGAAGTCGATGAACACTCTGACCTTGCTCGGCAAGTGTCGCGTTGGCAGATACATCGCGTAAACGTGTCGCTCCACCGGGATGCACTCCGACAACACGGCTTGCAAGCGACCGCTTTGCAGTTCTTTTCCAATGATGAATGTCGGGAGCAGGCCCATGCCCAATCCGCCCAGCACCGCCTGAGACAGGGCTTCGTCATCATCCACATGCAGCGGGCCGTTGACCGGAACCGAGATACCGCCCTCCGGCCCGGTAAACAACCAACGGCCCTGCTCCCCCGACCGCGTGTAGTCGAGACAGTTGTGTGCCACCAGATCCATGGGGGTCTTCGGAACGCCCCGCTGACGGAAGTACTCCGGAGTCGCACACAGCTGGCGACGTACCGGCGCCAGGTTGCGCGCCACCAGGTGTTCCCGCGGTTGCCCGGTCACCTGGATCAGCAGATCGTAGCCCTCCTCGGCGAGATCCACCCACCGATCGCTGATGGTCAGGTCGACCTTGATGTTGGGATATTGCGGAAGAAACTCGGCCAGCGCCGGAGCGACATGCAGCGTCCCGAAAGCAACCGACGAACTGATCCGCAAGGTTCCGCGCGGCTCGGAGGCCAGACTGGCGACCAGGTTCTCTGCGTCGGCTGCTTCCTCGAGAATCCGGCTGCCGTGCTCGGCGATCGCAGCGCCGATCTCCGTCAGGCTCAGATGCCGAGTTGTCCGGTTCAGAAGGCGGGCGCCGAGAGCCACTTCCAGTTTGGCGACAGCCTTGCTGATCGCGGAGCGCGAACTGTTCAGACGGCGCGCCGCTTCCGCAAAGCTGCCCGCTTCAGCAACACGGGCAAAGATGGCCAGCAAGTTCAAATCGAGCATGGAAGTACGCAAAAGATACAGGTTGCCGTGACCCATTTGTATCCTATCAGGACACAAACTGGTTCCTACAGGGTGGCTAGTCACTCTATGAAGTGTTGATTAACATCATCTACCATGAAACAACAGAATACAAACACGCACCACCGTAGCAGCGATTCTTTAAGGAGTTCGGAAGACTTGATCGTCTCGGTTGACGATTACATCCGCCTGCGCGAACTCGTTGCCGATCATGCCCTGGCCGAGGAGCTGGAGCTGGCCATTGTCGTCCCGTCGGATCGTATCCCGAAGAACGTGGTCACCATGAACTCCCGCCTGATTTACGCTGACGAGAGCACAGGGCAGACGCGCGAAGTCGAGTTGGTATACCCGAGCGAGGCTGATCCCGTGGTGGGCAGGATTTCTGTGCTGGCACCGGTTGGCTGCGCCCTTTTGGGGCTGAGCGCCGGTCAGTCGATCGATTGGAACTTGCCAAGCGGGCAGGTCCATCGCCTGCGCGTGGAACGGATCCTTTCTCAGCCGGGCAGCCGACCAGGATCGATTCAGTGAGGAGGATGAGATGGCAAATGCTCTCGCCAGAGAAGCTCAATCCTTGAATGCGCCCAGAATGAACTCCATCTCGAGTGATCTGGTGTTGAACGTGTTCCGCGAGAACGCGTGCATTGACCTGCGCGGGCTTGCCGTACAGCTCGGTGTCGCGACCACCGACGCTGCGCTCGCGACGGCCATCGGCAACCTGGAGCGCAGCCGAAAGATCCGCCGTATCTGGGGCAAGGGGCGTCACACCTCGTTCGTGCTTACAAGCTTCGAGCGCTGACTCGATCTTCAGCTTACTTTGCGATCCCGGTATCAACCTGGAAGAAGCAGCCGACCACGGCGGGCACAGCGGATAAAACGAAAGAACGATAGCTTATGTCATGTTGTCGAACCGGCCGCCAGGTGAGAAGAACGAATGGCGAGCAACTCAAGCATCTGGCCGTCCCCGCCGTGTTCGCCGTGCTTGAACTGAGGTTCTTGGTTCCAACGTCATGAAGGAGTACTACCATGTTTCCTGAGTATCGTGAGCTGATTTCCCAACTTATTGAACGTGATCACCACTTCCTCCAGCTGATCAACAAGCACACCGAAATGAATCGAAGAGTCGAAGCCATGGAGGCCGGCATCGAACCAGGCACTCAGCAAGAAATCGAGACGCTGAAAAAGAAGAAGCTGGCGATCAAGGACGAGGTCTACAAGGCGCTCAGGGAAGCCGAAGCGACCTGACCTTCGCGCGGGACTCCTGCCGGGAAGAAAGCGCAGTCTTTGAGAAGTCCCACACATAGCAAAGCAAACCCAGGAATGCTCCCGAAGAATCTCATTTCTCTGATCGAACAAGGCATCATTGAAAGCATGACCATCAGCAGACCGTCGTCGAACGACGCATGGTCTGTGTCAGCGTATGGGAAGACAATGCCGGGTGATGTCGTGAATAGGATTGAACTTAACCTCGAAGGCAGTACGCGCTCATGGGCGGATCTCGACGCCGCCTATGGGTTTATCCGCAAGTGCGGCTTTCCGCATACTGTCCTGATCGAAGGCTGACATGGCCATCGCAGAACGCAACCGAGGCATCGCCCCCAGGCGGGGCATCTAGAGCGCATGGATCATCTGCTTCAGATCATCCTACTGTTGGGCGTTGCCGTGGCGACTCTGGTCGCCTTTCAGCGATTGAATGTTCCGTCCAGCCTTGGCTACCTGCTGGTCGGATTGATCCTCGGCCCCCATACCATCGGACCAACGGTTTACGTCCCGGAATTTAAAGCCTTGGCCGAGTTCGGCGTGGTCTTCCTGTTGTTCTCAATCGGCCTCAGCTACTCACTTCCTCAGCTCCATGCAATGCGCCACCAGATCCTCGGTCTTGGCACAGCGCAGGTTGTACTGACAACCGTCGTCGTCGCCGTAGTACTTTGGCTGGCGGGGCTGAGTCCCGCGGTGGCATTTGTCATCGGCGCCGTGTTCGCGCAATCGTCCTCGACGATCATAGGCCGGCAACTCGCCGAACAGGGGGAAGACGCGACGCCCCACGGCCGGCTCGGCCTCGCCATTTCGGTATTTCAGGATGTCACGGCCGTGCCGTTCCTGATCCTGATCCCGGTGCTGGGAACGGCTGCAGGAATAGACAGGCTAGCCGGAGAGCTGCTCTGGGCCTTGGCCAAGGCGGTTCTTGCGTTCGTTTTGGTCTTGTACGCGGCGCGCTGGGCCTTGCGCCCGTTCTTCCATCTCGTTGCCCGGAAACGTTCCGCCGAACTATTCACCCTAACCGTGCTTCTGGTGGTACTGCTGGCCGCCTGGACGACCCACAGCCTGGGTTTGTCGCTGGCGTTTGGCGCATTCCTCGCCGGCATGATGCTCGGGGAAACCGAATTCCGCCATCAGGTCGAGTCCAGCATCCGGCCGTTTCGCGACGTCCTTCTGGGCCTGTTCTTCGTCGGCATCGGCATGTTGATCGATCCTGCATCGTTGCCCCGGATCTGGCATTGGGCGCTGCTCGGTGCACTCCTGCTGCTGCTGAGCAAGATTCTCGTCGTCGCCGCGATCGTGCGTCGCAGCGGCCTGGATGCCTCGGACGCCTGGCGCACTGGCCTGCTCCTGGCCGTGGGTGGCGAGTTCGGCTTCGCGCTCCTTGCCGTCGCGCTCGATAGTCGTGCCATCGATCCGGAGATTGGCCAGACCGTTCTCAATGCCGTGCTGTTTTCACTGATCGGAGGTGTCCTGCTGATCCGCTACAACCGCGCGATTGCCGCCCACCTTTGCAGCCCATCGGCCGGATCTCCTCCGGACAACGACGCGCTGACGAAGCAGCCGGCGCCGCAGGTGCTCATCGGCGGCTACGGGCGGGTTGGCCATACCGTCGCGGTGCTGTTGAAATCCTGCGGCGTGGATTTCTTCGCCTTCGATACCGATTCGAAGCGGATAGCGCAAGGGAGAGCCAATGGTCACCCCGTGCTGTACGGCGACATTGCCGATCCGGAACTGTTGGCAGCAGCGCGGGCCGAGCTCGCGACCTTGGCGATCATCACGGTCGATGACCATGAAGCCTCATTGAGGGCCATCGCCGCGCTACGCCAGTACTGCCCGCACGTTCCAGTGATCGCCCGCGCGCGCGACCTTGAAGCCAGTTCCATTCTGATCGACGCCGGGGCAGTCCAGGCCTATCCTGAAGCGATCGAAGCCAGCTTGCGGCTTGGTGCGACTGCATTGCGAATGCTGGACGTTCCCACCGCCGAAGTCGACCTGATGCTACAGGACATCCGCGATTGGAATTACTACCCTGTGGTCGAGAACGGAGAAACGGAGAGTGCCCGATGAAGCCGATCCAGACGATCCTGGTTGCAACTGATTTCTCCGCGCCGGCGCGCCATGCAGTCAAGCGAGCTTTCTCTCTGGCGACCCTGGCCGGCAGCGAACTGCACATTCTCCACGGACTCGAACTCGACGCGCTCGACAGTCTGCGCGAGATGCTGGGAGCCGACCTGGCGACAGTGAAGGCCGGGATGGTGGATAACGCCAGCGCACAGCTCGAACAGTTGATCGCAAATCCGGCGCATCCGTCTGGGGTCGACGCACGCGCCCGCGTCGTCATCGGCAACCCGATCACCACGATTGCTGCCGAGGCCGTCGCTCTGAACACGGACCTGGTGGTTCTCGGTGCGCGTGGCGAGTCTCTTCTGCGGCACGCCATGCTGGGCTCAACTGCTGCGCGCCTGCTGCGCAAATCGGGGCGACACCCGGTGCTCGTGGTCAAACAGCCACCGCGCGGCGCCTATCGCAGCACCCTGGTGGCAGTGGACTTCTCACCGGTTTCAGTTGAAGCGATCCGCATGGCGAAACGGCTGGCACCCGGCGCCGATATCAACCTGCTGCATGCGTTCGAACTACCTTACGAAGGCAAGCTGCGCTTTGCCGGTGTCGATTCAGGCGTTATACAGAGCCACATTCGCAGCGAACAGGACCGGCGCCGCAGGGAACTGCACCGCTTGGCCCAAGTGGCCGAACTGCAGCCCGACGACTACCTGGCCACTGTGATACACGGCGATCCTTCGCAACAGATCATCGCTCAGGAGCGAGGTTGCGACCTGACTGTCCTCGGTAAACATGGGACACATCTCACGGAAGAGTTGCTGCTCGGCAGTGTGACCAAACATGTGCTGGCCGAGTCGCGGGGCGATGTGCTCGTCGTCTGCGAATCCGGTCACGATCAAGGTCAGTAGTCGAGAGACTCTTGGGCGTCCTGGTCCCTTCGTGCCTTTAGTGGGAGTGACGCCATCCGCTGCAATGTCACATCCATGAAACATAAGCAGGGGACTATTGTTCGCCCATCGGAGATACAAACCGAAGCCGAAAGCTGCTTGCCTCGGTTGTACCGGTTGCTCCCGGTGGCATCGGAGTTGAGCCATCGCACAAGCGTCGCGATGCCATCGATCAACGGACCAAGGAACAGCTCGCTGCGCGATTACAGCGGTTCTTCGAAGAAAGCTTGCCAATCGCCCAGTAGAACTGGGCTCCTAAAAGAAATCGCAACGTCCATGCGGTGACGAAAGCCATCGCTCAAGCCTCCTTCAACGGTTTCGATGCGCCCGGCGCGTCGGCCGGAACGAGCCCGCCCATACGCATCGCAAGCAAGGTGGTCTGCACCATGTCCTCCGTATTGCATCCGCGCGAGAGGTCATGCATCGGCAAGCGCAGCCCCTGGATCATCGGCCCCAGCGCGTTGTAATTGCCCATGCGTTGCGCGATCTTGGCGCCGATGTTGCCGGCGGAAAGCGAGGGGAAGACGAAGACGTTGGCGTTGCCTTCCAGCGGACTGTCCGGCGCCTTTTGCGCGGCCACGACCGGCGCAATCGCGGCGTCGAACTGCAGCTCACCGTCGAGGATCAGGTCCGGACGACGGCTGCGTGCGAGGTCGGTCGCCTGTCGAACAGTATCGACCGCGGCGTGCTTAGCGCTGCCCTTGGTCGAGAACGACAACATCGCGACGCGCGAGGTGATACCGGTGACGGCGCGATAGTTGTCGGCTGCAGCAATGGCGATGTCGGCGAGTTGTTCGCTGGTCGGCTCAGGCACCACGCCGCAGTCGGCGAAGCCGAGGACACGCTCGCCATCGGGCGAGATCAGGAACATGATCGAGGACAGCGTCTTCATGCCCTCAGCCAGGCCGATGACACGCAGGCCGGCGCGCAACACCGAGGCCGTCGCCGCGAGGTTGCCCGCGATGCACAGGTCCGTATCACCCTGCGCCAGCATCATCGCGCCGAACCAGAGCGGATCACGCATCTGGGCGCTCGCCTCTTCCGGCAGTGTGCCGGGGCGGTGCGCGCAGTAATGTTCGACGTAGGCATCGAGCCGCTGGCTGTATTGCGGATCGATCACCGGTACGTCGCCGAGAACGATGCCGCGCTGCTTGCAGTAGCGGCGCAGCTCAAAGGGATTGGCGAGCAGCACCGGCTTCGCCCAGCCCTGGCGTGCGAGACGTTGCGCCGCGTGAATCGCGCGCTCATCGATGGCGTCGGGGAAGACCACGCGCGCCGGTTTGGCCTTGGCGGCCGCCATACAGGATTCAATCAGATTCATCGCTGTTCTCCCGCCTTCTCGTGGATCAGGCAAAGCAGCATCAATACGTAAACTGCGCTCGACAAGCGGTTGAGCGCCTGCAGCACGTCGTTGCGGCGAACGACGAAGTCGCGGTCGATGAATGCCTGCGCCCCCGCCACCTCGGCCTCACGGATCACCGCGCGCAGGAGGTTCAGCCGGGCAACTGCCAGACCGTGCTCGATCGACGGAACGATGTGGTCGTGGCCGAGATGCTTGAGCGGGTTGTGCGAAAGCGCGTGGATCTGCGCTTCGTCGAACTCGCCGACGACGATGGGCGTCATTGCCTCGTCCAGCGCCTCGGCCCGCAACACGTTGCCCAGCGCGCCGCGCACGTCGGCCAGCATGTGCTGCAAAACAGGCGGCATCGCCGCGGACTTCCACTCGACCTGCAGCAACACCGCCTGCGCGATCGCCGTATCGACCCGGCCACGGAAGGCGATGCGCGGGTCGTTCTTGGCGACGAAGGTCGTCGCGTTGAGATGCGTCAGCGCTTCGCTCTTCTTCGTCACCGCTTGCTTGCAGAGCTGGCAATGGGCTGTTTCGTGACTGGCGCTGCTGGTCAACGGATGCACGCGCTGGCGGTTTTCCTCGCCTTCTGCGTTCTGCCCCGGCACATCGACAAACACCCGCCCCGCCTCGTCGGCGTAACGAATGCGGATCTTCAAACCATTCAGCACATCACGCGCGGCCGGCGTCAGGCGGCTGTTCGCCGGCAGATGAACCTCGCCCCCGGCCGTGAGAACGGCGCTCTCGGCGAGCCAGCTTTCGGTGATGAAGAACGGTGCGCTCATTTGCCCTGTCGGCCTTCTTAAGCGATTAACCCTGCCAGTTGGCCGGGTAAGTCACGTAAAAGAAGCGCACGGCGGTGGTCGTGCCGAACTCGATGGCGCTGTTCTTGGGGATGTAGAACACATCGCCGGCTTTGCCGACGTAGGTCTGCCCGTTGCAGCGGATGTGCAGTTCGCCCTCAAGCACGAGATCGATCTCGTCGTAGTCGAGCGTCCACGGGAAGAAGCACTGGCTCCACGCCATGAAGCCGGCAGCAATCGGCGCGCCGTCGGCCGCGGTGATCACATCGGCGATGCCAACCTGCTTTTCGGCGCCTGCGCCGGGAAAAACGCCCAGATGCACGTCCGAGCCCTTGACCAGCTTGATGCCGCCGGGCGCCGTGCTCACCGGGCAGGCTACGGGAGAAGCTGGTGCATTCTTCTGCGCCTGGCACACCTTGTTCACGATCTGCTCGACGAGCTCCGGCTTGCTCGCGACGTCGGCCGGCAGGCGGGAGACGACTTCCGCGCGCAGCGCATCGAGTTGCGGACTGCACTCCGACTTGGCAGCACGCGCCAGCGTCATCGAGTTGTTGCTCGCATCAAGCGTGATACCCAACTGGTCGGCCAGGCCACGCGCTTCCGGCGTGATCAGGACATTGTTGCCGGCCGGCAGCGAGGTCTGGCCGCTGGCCTTTGCCTGGCGCACGGTTTCGGCACTGATCAGAATCTTCATGAGAGACACTCCTTGGCTGTTGCATCGACGCCGAGCAGCACCGCCTTCAAGCTTTGCAGTGCGTCAGGGTCATTGGGAGAAACGCGATAAATCGGTCCTTGAATGCCGTGCGCGCGCAAGAGCGCCTCGACGGCATCGGGTTGCGCCTCGGGCAGATCGGTCTTGGTGATCACGCCGATGATCGACTTGCCGGCATAGACGTCGAGCAGACCCGGCGGCAGGCGGCAGGTATGGCGATCGGCCGGGTGTACATAAACCAGCGTCGACATGGTCTGCGCCGAGCAGAGCAGCGCCGAATACAGGCGCGGGTGGCTGAAGTACTCGCCCGGCGTATCCATGCCGTTGCCTTCGTACTCGATCGCCTGCGTCTTGCGCGCCGTTTCGTCCTTGCCGAACAGCGCGTTGATCAGCGTCGTCTTGCCGGCTTCGATCTCGCCGATCAGCATGAATTGTCCGGGATCGCTCATCTTCGCTTCCCGATCCTCAGGTGCGCGTCAGCGAGCAGCCGCTGTAGTTGAGTTGCTTGCACAGCACCTCGACCACACGCAACAACGCCTCTTCGACCGCACCCACCGTGCCGTGAACGACCAGCGAGCCGGTAAAACGGTCGAGAAAACCGATCTGAACGTCGGCCGCCTTGGTCGCAATGTCGCCGGCGATCATCGCCGTTTCGCCCGGCGTCAGCGTCATGATCCCGATCGCCTCTGCGCCCGGAACGCCGATCTTCTTGGCCAGATCGTCGGTCGGATGCGCGATCAGGTGCGCCAGCGTGACCTGCTTGCCGGGAACGAATTCCTGAATGCTGCGCGAGAGAGGTTGATCCGGTTTGTCCATGTTTGCCCATATTTCGGGACGCCGGCTTCGCGTAAGCGCCCCTTATCGTTATCGCAAACCATCATAAACACTGGCGCTCGAAGGGTGATATCAAGAATCGGCACGAATTGTCTGAAACCCTGAATATCACTTGCAATCCGGCGATTTGGCACCATCTCGGTGCAGGAAACACACCGACGACCCGAAGGTCGATTCACCCAAAAAAGGAACGAAACATGGAACTGCTTGAGCAACTTCACTGGCGCTACGCCACGAAGAAAATGAACCCGACGAAGACCGTGCCGCAGGACAAGGTCGATCGCATTCTGGAAGCCGTACGCCTGGCGCCGACGTCGAGCGGACTGCAACCGTTCGAAGTGTTCGTCGTCACCAATCCCGAAGTTCGCGAGAAGATCAAGGCCATCGCCTGGAACCAGTCGCAAGTCACCGACGGTTCGCACCTGCTGGTTTTTGCGGCCTGGGACAATTACACGGCCGATCGCATCAATTCAATGTTCGATCTGACCAACGAGGAGCGCGGCTCGACAAACGAAGGCTGGGAAAACTATCGCCAGATGCTGCTCAGCAAATATCCGGTGCGCAGCGCGGAAGAGAACTTCCAGCACGCTGCAAGACAAGCCTATATCGGCCTCGGACTGGCTTTGGCCGCAGCGGCGATGGAAGAAGTCGACAGCACGCCGATGGAAGGTTTCGACAACAAGGCGCTCGATGAGATACTGAATCTGGGCGACAAAGGCCTGAAGAGCGTGGCGATCATGCCGCTGGGTTACCGCGAGGCGGACCAGGACTGGCTGGCCAATCTCAAGAAAGTCAGGAAGCCGCGCGAGCTGTTTGTGACTGAAGTGAAGTAAACCAGCGTCCGCGCAGACGCGTCGATGTTCGCGTTGCCGTGCTACTTCGGTTCAAACGGGAAATGAAGTCCGAGCTCAGCTCGGGCGGCATCGATGATCGCGATCATTTTCATGGATAGATCGTGAGTCATGATCGGGCTTTCAATCGCACCCGAACGCAGGACTTCGCAGAAATGGGCGGTTTCGTAGTTGAGTCCACCGCCTTCAAACGGTTCGTGCAATTCGACGGTTCGCCCCCCAAGGTAACGAACCGTCGCTCGCGACGGGTTCCACCAGTTTTCGTGGAGCGTGACATTGCCTTTCGCGCCGGCGAGAAAAGCATCGCCTTTGCCGTCCAGTTCCAGCCCGCAAAATAACTGCGAAATTCCGGTTTCGTGACGTACGTTGAGACTGGCGAAGCTGTCGACACCCGTGGGCCCCAGTCTGCCGAACGCCTGCACATTGATTGCGCTTCCCAGGAAGTAAACCGCCAGAAACGCCTCGTAGATGCCAATATTCAGCAAAGCACCGCCGCCATGTTCCGGCGAAAAAGACGGATGATCGGGTGGAACGTCGGCAATGGAACAGCCAGCGCGCACGAACCCGATGTCGCCGATCGGGTCAATTGCGAGGTGTTCGATCAGCCGTCGAAAGAGCGGATAAAACGGCGGCTTCATGGCCTCCATGAAGAGAACGTTCGAGGCCTTCGCCGCATCCAGCAGAGATCCAAGCTCGCTTGCGCTGACAGCGGCGGGCTTCTCGCACAGAACGGCGCAACCTGCTGAAAACGCGCGCCGTGCGTAGTGCGAATGGCTGTCTGGAAGCGTAGCGACATAGAGCGCGTCGATGTGCTTCAGCAACTCATCAAAGCTTGGGTAGGCACGTGTTTCGTGCTGTCGAGCGAACGCCTGGGCTTGGACCTCTCGTCGCGTCCAGACGCCGGCCAGTTCTGCGTCCGGCACAATACTCAAACCCTGTGCGAATCGATGAGCAATATGGCCTGCGCCTACGATCCCCCAACGGATTGACGGTCGCGACGCATCCGACTCTGCGACACCTTCATGCTCTGATTGCTCCGTTTTTTTCATCGTCCGTAGCCGTCAATAAGTTGGTGGTATAGCCAGATGATCTCATCAAAATAACCGATGCTAGCGATCGCACGAGTTACCTGCCGTTCGAGTCGCCGAGTTCTTTGCACCTTGAATGGCTGGAACCGGCCGAATCACGACGGGCATTCCGCATCGGCGTCTTCTTCAGGCTCCGGAATCAGCGCGCTACGGGCGCGAGGAAACGGCCATTGACGAACGCCGTGGTGCCGTCCTCAAGTTTGATACGGCGCCATTCGCCGCTTTCGCCCGTCACGCCCAGCACCGTTCCCGCGCTCACGGTCGACAAGCGTTCATAGCCGGTGCCCGGGCCCGTGCGCAGGTTGACGCTTGCCGTCGTCACGTAGGCGACGCCATCCTTATCGCTCGGTGCGGCCCCCGGCCGGCGCTGGCCCCGGAACCAGGCTTCGAAGTCGCGATCGACCTCGGCGATGGGCTTGCCGAGCGTCGCTTCGACCAGCGCCACCGTGTGCGTCTGCGCCGATCCTTCGAGCTGGCTGAAGCCGAGGTCGCGCACCGCCTTGTAAACCTCGACCAGCTTGCCCTGCTCCTGCAGATAGAACGCGAAGTAGCGCGCGGTTGCCATCATCGCCGCTTGCGCCGCGCCGGTGTTGCTATCGTGCAGGTCCGGCCTCGGTTCGATGGCGCGGAAGGCGTCGACATGCGCCGGAGAGTCGAACATGAACCACTCGGTGCCGATCAGTTTCTCGACGCTGGGGCGGTGCCGCCAAGTGCTTTCAAGCACCTTGCGGCGCCAGTTCTCAAGGCCGAAGTATTCGCTTTCGCGCCGCCCCGAGACTTCGTAAAGCGACGCAATGCCCTCATCCAGCCATTGCGGGATGTCGCCGAAATTGCTGCGCATCAGCAGATGCACCAGTTCATGCAACACCGTCCCGGCACCCTCGGTCGGCACGGCGGCGACGATGCCGCTGTCTTCGACGAAGGTATAACCCACGGTCGCCTTGCTGACGTCCAGGCCGTGTCGCTCGTTGGCCAGTTTGCTCACCGCCCAGCCATCGCGTACGAGTTCGACACGCAGGTAATTCGGCGGCAGCAGCACGCCATAGCGACTCACCAGGAAGCCGACAAACCGGTCAAGCGTACGGCCGATCTCGTCAAGCGCGCCCTCGTTGTGCACGCCATGCGAGATCAGCACGAAGCGCCCGCTGACCCGTACCCGCGCATTCGGCGCCAGGCTACGCGCCAGCGCGTGAGCGCCGCTCTCATCGCCGAGTTCGACCAGGCGTGCGGTGAAGGTCTGGAGCGGGATATCGCGCACGCGACGGATCGGATAGGAGTCGACGGGCTGCTGCTCCCGGTTTTCCCAGTAGAAGGTCTTGCCGTATCCCGACATCCCGGCCGAGCGCAGTTCGACGATCTGGCTCGGAGGCGGCGGCTTCTCGGCGCTCAACGCGGCGCGGCAGACTTCGCGCTCGCGAGCGACCAGCACACGGCTCTCGGCGGTCAGCGCGTAGGCGTAGAGGAGCCAGTCGAGCAGTCCCGCGCCGTAGTCACGCACACCGTCGATCCGGCAGGCGCTGGTGGCGAGCATGAAGTCCACGACCGGTCGCTTGCCGTAGGGCTCGGCCCTGACCTTCGCCAGGTACTGATAGGCCGTCGGGTAATCGGGCTGATGCCAGGCGGCCCAGGCCGATTCGAACAGTGCATTGCTGTCGCTGGCCGGCGCCGAGGTCGGCAGCAGCAGAGCGCAAAACAGCACGAGGACGCGGCAAGCCTTGGCCATGGCGATCATTTGGCCGGCAGCGCAGGCGGCGTTCCGGGATCCCGCGGCGGCGTGCACGGGCACGGCGACGCGGGATCGATTTGCTGCACCTGTGTGGGCGATGGCGGCGCCGGAATTGACAAAGCAGACGGCGCTGATGGAATCAACGGCTGCCTGCCGAGATAGACCACGCTGTCGAAGGTTTCGACGCCGAAAGGCACCGCCAGCGTCACCGCCATCAGGAAAGTACCCAGCGCGGCCAGTACCAGGCCGGGCGAGGAACTGGCAATGACCGCCTTCGCACCTTGCACCTCGGCTTCGATCCGCGACGCATCCTCGCGCAGGCGCCCGAGCACGAAGGCGGCGCCGACGAGCGCCAGCAGCATGCCGGTCAGGAATCCCAGTTGGCGGGTCCACACCCGCGCGAGCATCGTCGCGTTGGCCTGGTGGTAACGCCGATACAGCACGTCGGCCTCGAGCAGCGCCTCGGTCTTGAAACGCAAGTACGAGATTTCCCCCCGCGCTTCGGGCGGCGCGTACTGCTCGAATTCGGCGAAGATCGGGGAAAGCGGCAGTGGGCGTTGTTCGACGCGCTCATAGAGTGAGCGCAACTCGACGATACTCATCACCGCGAAGAAGAGACCGGCGGCGACGAGCATACCGATCATCAGGGGCAGCAATCGCCCTTGCCACGCTTCACGCCGCCACGCGGACGGCTCTTCTGGAATCTGACTCATGGTGATCTGCCTCCGGTTCGAGTCGATGAGCGGAGCAGCTGGTCGATGCAGATTACGTCCTAAGCCTAGCGCAGAACCGGGCGAATTCAAGCGCATGTCAACGGCAAAACGGCACGGGGTTGCCGCGAAGCTCTTGTCATGGAATCCGGAGATTTAGTACACAGTTCCGGAAATTACGTACAGCAGTCCAAAACCGATGCAAACGTGTACCATGAACTGCCGGATTCGTATTATCCGGTTGTTCGCGGCGACTCTACATTGCTCGTTGCCGACGGGCCGCTGACGTCGGCTTCAAACCGAAC
>JAGNOM010000401.1 GCA_017990155.1 Propionivibrio sp.
TCCGCGTCAGGCCACTCCTCGGCCGGTTTGCCAACGATGCGACAGTGATCGAGGCCCGTCGCAGCACATTCGGTTTCGCGGAAGAGTATGAAGCGGCCCATGAAGGCGCTGGTATAACCCGAGGCGTAGCCAATCATCATCCAGCACACCGGATGGTCAACTGCCCCGAAGGCCTGAACATGGGCTTCCGCTTCCCACGCGTTGTACCACAGGAACTCGGCGAAGAATCCGTTGGTTTCAGGGTTGATCTCGAGACGCACGGGCTCCACACGCGCGCAGCCTTCGAGCATGTGCAGTTGCGGACCGACGACGAAGGCATCGGCGAGGCGGTCGAGGCTCCGCGTGCGCCGGGCCAGTTCGGCATCACGCATGCCCGACGCAAAACCCATGCGGGTAAGGATCCGGCGCGCCTGCTCCTGGCCGACGGAGCAGATGAGCTCCCTGCGCAGTTCCGACAACGCGCCGGCATGCAGCAGCACCATGCGATGCTCGCCGAGCCAGATCAGCCCATCCTCTGCGGCGAATCTGAGCAAGTCGCGCAGATCGTCGCTCTTGGGGTAATGGATGGCCTCCAAGCGTTCCTCCTCGTCCAGGTGTGCCGGCCCTGCTGTCGCAGGTCTTCGGTTTGTCGTCCGGCGGTCTGTTGTGTGTTTTTGCGCTCAGCTTAACCGGGCTGGGTTTCCACGGCTTGCGCGCTTTTAATTATCGGATAATAAGGAAAATATCGAGAAAAAGGAATCGCAACAGGCGATTGGCGGTGAGTTGTCAGTAGCCGACGCAGGGCGTTTGCCAGTCTGTGGGCGATTGGACAAGGAGGGAAGTAATAGTGCAGAAAATCGCGCTCTGAATCGAAGACAGTGGCGAGACGGTCTCGTGCGATCAGCGCGGTAACGTCCTCATGGCGATGGAGGCGTTTGGCCGGATGGGGTGGGGGATTCAGGTCGGTGGTCGGGGCGGAGTCTGCAAGGTGCAGGTGCTCGGAGGGGCCTATAACACGCGCAAGATGAGCAGGGTTTGCGTCACGGAGGAGGAGGAAGCGCGTGGCGTGGTCCTTGCCTGCAAACTGTTTGCCGAGCCCGATTTGCGCGTGAAGGTGCTCGGCAAGATGGTGGCAGCGCTGCAGGCACTGGTGGGAGAGCGTGGCGGGGCGGGTTGAACGCAGGCGGGTGGCTGCATCGGGGATGCTGAAACGGGTCGGAACGTGGTGACGTTCCGGCCCGTTTTCGTCAGTGGGGGCACTTTGCTGCGGGGCAATAAGATGAATTGATCAATTGATCACCCGGGTTTGCGGGTGCGTCATTTGATGAAGCCATAAGCGCGTCAAATCGGTCAGAAATCTCGATAGAAAGCGGAAATGCCTGTGTGAGATAGAGATTCGTGAGATTGGCACGGAACTTGTTAGTACTCCCTGTGCAGCAAGGCCGACTAGATGAAAACGAAGGAGACAAGGGCATGACCGACAAACAGCCCGAGATGGACCTCAGTCGCAAGTTCGTACGTTTGATCGAACGTCGTCCCGACGGCTTCGTCGAGTTCGAGTTCGCGATCGGCGACCCCGAACTGTTCGCGGAGATGCTGCTTCCCGCGGACGCGTACGAGGCATTCTGCAAGACCAACGAAGTCATCGAGCTCGGTCCGCGCGAAGAATCCGCTGAGTCGGAAGCTTCGGACTGGAACTGGAGCCTGCACCAGGCAACCCATCAGCGATTCCGTTGAGTCGCTGTCAAATCAACAGGAGGAGAGTTCATGCAGATCGATTTGCGCACGGTGTCCATCAAGCCCCTGCGGCACACCTTCGACAACATCGCCCGCCGCATCGGCGCAGACAAGCCGGCTTCGCGCTACCAGGAAGGTACGCTCGACATGCAGCAGACGGCGAACTTCCATTACCGCCCGACCTGGGATCCCGCGCACGACATCTACGATGCGTCGCGTACGGCGATCAAGATGGCTGACTGGTACGCCTTCAAGGATCCGCGTCAGTTCTACTACGGCGCCTACACGCTGGCGCGCGCCAAGCAGCAGGACACCGCCGAGGCCAACTTCGACTTCGTCGAGAACCGTGGCCTGGCGGCGACGCTGCCCGATTCGCTGCGCGACACCGTGCTGAAGCTGCTGCTCCCGTTGCGCCACGTGGCGTGGGGCTCGAACATGAACAACGCCAGCATCTGTGCCTACAGCTATGGCACCGGATTCTCGCAGCCGCACATCTTCCATGCGATGGATCAGCTCGGCATCGCCCAGTACATCACCCGCGTCGGCCTGCTGCTTGGCGACGTCGATTCGCTCGACGAAGCCAAGCGCGCGTGGATGGAAGACGACACCTGGCAGGGCTTGCGTCGCTTCGTCGAGGACTCGTTCGTGGTCAAGGACCCGGTCGAGCTCTTCGTCGTGCAGAACGTGGTGCTCGACGGCCTGATGTACCCGCTGGTGTACGACACCATCATCGACGACGTGCTGTCGTCGCAGGGCGGCACGCCGGTCGCCATGCTCACCCAGTTCATGACCGACTGGTTCGCCGAGACGAAGAAGTGGTCGGATGCAACGGTGAAGATCGCTGCCGCCGAGTCCGCCGAGAACAAGCAGATCCTGGCCCAGTGGCTCACCGAGTGGCGTGACCGTGCCGCTTCCGCGCTGTTGCCCGTTGCCCGTATCGCCCTGGGTGATCGCACCGACGCGGTGATGGCCGATGTCGTCCAGCAATTCAACGCGCGCATGGCCAAGGCCGGCGTCGCAATCTGAGCGGAGTTTCCATGTCGACCGTATTTCTCGCGCTGCAAACCAACGAAGAAACCCGCCCGATCATCGAGGCGATCCTGCAGGACAACCCGGGCGCGGTCTGCGACGAGCAGCCGGCGATGGTCAAGATCAACGCCGACGGCAAGCTGGTCGTCCGTCGCGAGACGATCGAGGAGATCATCGGCCGTGACTACGACCT
>JAGNOM010000096.1 GCA_017990155.1 Propionivibrio sp.
GCACCTTCGTACGCCAGCCGATCATCGTGCTCGACAACGGCGATTGGCTGTTGCCGGTCTTCTATTGCGTGCCGGTTCCGGGAAAGAAATGGGTCGGCGACAAGGATTACAGCGCGGTCAAGATCAGCTCCGACCAGGGCAAGACCTGGACGGAGGTCGTCGTTCCGGGCAGCACCGGTTGTGTGCACATGAATATCGAGAAGCTCGACGACGGTTCACTGGTCGCCGTATTCCGCAGTCGCTGGGCGGATCACGTCTACCTGACACGCTCGCGCGACAACGGCCGCTCGTGGGACGTGCCGATTCCATCCGGCTTGCCGAACAACAATTCGTCGGTTCAGATCACACGGCTGACGAACGGCCATCTGGCGATCGTCTTCAACAATGTGCGTGCAAAGGAATCCACCGAGCGCCGCGTGTCGCTCTACGACGAAATTGAGGATGAAGGGGGAGGCGATGCTTCGGAAGAAACCTCGCTGGCGGTTGGCGAGCCGGCCGGGGAGGGGCGAACCGCGTTCTGGGGAACGCCACGCGCGCCGCTCAGCATCGCGATCTCCGAAGATGGCGGCCGGACGTGGCCGCATATCCGCGACCTCGAGGTCGGCGACGGATTCTGTCTGACCAACAACTCCAGCGACGCCAGGAACCGCGAGTACTCGTATCCGTCGATCAAGCAGACGCCGGACGGCGCGATCCACATCGCCTACACCTACTTCCGCCAGCGCATCAAATATGTGCGTATCAGCGAAGATTGGGTCGTCAAAGGATAGAATTCGCTTCCAATCAACAACCGCCAGGAATGCCGATCATGATCGTTGGCCTGCTATCCGATGTGTCCGCACAACAGAGCCTGCTGCCAGCCGTACTGGTGCGCAGCATCGAGGCGCTCATGAAACTTGATCCGGGCAGAATCGAAGCCGGGCGCTACGAGCTGGAAGGCGACAAACTCTTTGCGCTGATTCAGGACGTCGAGTCACGAAGCTTCGAAGAAAGCCGGACCGAAGCACACAGCAAATTCGCCGACGTTCAGATTCCGCTCAGCGCCAGCGAGCGCTACGGATTCTCATTGCCGCAGGCCGTTCTGGCGCTGATCGAGGACCGGATGGAAGCCAATGACATCGCCTTCTACGAGCGCCCCTCGCGCGAGTTCTTCATGGATATCGATCCCGGTGCCTACGTCGTTTTCCTGCCGAACGAACTGCATCGCCCGTGCCTGACGATCACCGAAAAAACCCCGATTCGGAAAGCGGTGATCAAGGTCCATCGCGACCTGCTTGGCTTGTAGCGAGCGTCGAGGTCGTTTTCGCCAGGGCGGTGGCCTGTTTGCGGCCAATTCGAATCGACAGCGTAATCCCGATGACCTAATCTTGTAGAAGGTCGGGCCTCGCGGTTCTGGCCGTATTCCCTTTCTATAGTGATTCCCGCATCGCGTCGGCTGGGCGACGCGGGGCATAGGCCCGAACTCAATGAATATGTCCGCTCATCACGATCCGCGTTCGTATCTGCTGGCTGCCCAGCTGAACGAGCTGTCGATGCGTGAGAGGGTTTCATCGGCGATTTCGATTGTCGCCATCCTGACTATTGCCTGGGTGCATTGGCGTGTCGTCCCGCAATCCCACTCAGTCGCCTGGGTTGTCGGCATGTGTCTCGTGCAGGCGGTTCGCCTTTACCTCGCCCGCAAGACGCTGGGGGACGATGATTCGTATCCGGCGCTGAGGCTTTGGCGCGCAGTTCGCGTCGGCGTGAATGTCATCAACGGCGCGGGTTGGGGAATCATCTGGTTCATGCTCGACTCGGGGCAACTCGATTTCATCTTCATGTTCAAGTTTGGCGCGCTGGCGGCAGCGCTGGGCGTGACGGTGAATGTCCTCGGCGTCGTGCTGCCGGCGTATCTCGGATTTGCCTCGATGGTTGTCCTGCTGACGCTGGGTTACCTCGTCGCCGATACCCCGTTTCTGCTGGACGGCCAGCGTTCGTCGCTGATCATCGGCGTCGTGGCCTACTACACAATCCTGATGGTCGTCGCGCGCAACACCTGCAATCTGACACGCCTCGCCCTGGAGCAGGGGCTTGAGCGCGAGATGGCGCTTGCCGAGTCGCAGGCGAGTCATCGCCGGGAACAGAAGCTGCGTGAGCGCCTGCAGGAGGAGTCGCAGCAACTGGAACGGGCAAATGCCGAAATCAACGAGGCGCATGATCGCCTGCTGGTGATTTCGCGCCGGGATGCCTTGACGGGCGTTTCGAACCGCCGCCATCTGGTTGATGAGCTGGAACGTTCGGTGCACGGGTATCGGCGCTACGGCATCGATTTTTCGCTGGTTCTTCTCGATGTCGATCACTTCAAGCAGGTCAATGACACCTTCGGGCATCAGGTGGGTGACGAGGTTCTCAAGGGCCTGGCAGCGCTGGTTTCGACCACGCTGCGTGACATCGATATTTTTGGGCGCTGGGGTGGCGAAGAGTTTCTGTGTCTCCTGCCGAATACCTCCTACGAAGAGGCGCTGCCTTGCGCTGAGCGCCTCTGTGCCGACCTCGCCAACGCCCGGCTCATCGAAACGATGCCCAATCTGGCCGTGACGGCATCGTTCGGAGTCGTCGGTTGCTGCGGCGATGACGACGCGGACAGCGTGATGTCGCGCGTCGACGCCGCCCTTTATGAAGCGAAGGCGGCGGGAAGGAACCGCGTCTCCGGACTGGCGTGCTTCTAGTGGTCTATATCGTGAAAGTCTCGCCGCGCTGCGGCTGATGCACGTTCTTCCAGCCAAGTTTTGACTGAATCGCCGCCACGAAGTCGGTCGCGGCATTCGCCTCGCCATGGACGACGAAGGCATTCCCCGGTGGCTTGCGGAAGCCGCCAAGCCAGCCGAGCAGGACGGATTGGTCGGCGTGCGCGGAAAGTCCGCCGACCGTGTAGATGCGCGCCTTGACACGCACCGGTTGGCCGAAGATACGAACCAGCTGCGCCCCGTCGACCAGGCGGCGACCCAGCGTTCCCGCCGCCTGGAAGCCGGCGATCAGGATGCTGCATTCGCTGCGCGGCAGGTTTTCACGCAAGTGATACTTGATGCGTCCGGCTTCGCACATGCCGCTGGCCGAAATGATGACCGCGTTGCTGCGGATCTCGTTGAGCGCCTTCGAGCGCTCGACATCGGCGACGAATTCGATCTTCACTTTCTCCGGGTGCGCACGGACCCAGGCGACCAGGTCGCGCGTTTCGGCGTCAAGCAATTCCGGATGGTCCAATGTGATTTGTGTCGCTTTGTTGGCCATCGGCGAGTCGACGTAGATCTTGAGCGGCGACAAGCGTTTCCGGCGCACGAGGTCGGCCAGCAGGTAGATGATCTCCTGCGTCCGACCGACGGCGAAGGCCGGAATGATCAGATTGCCGTGCGTGGCGTGCGTGCGCTCGACGGCGGCGATGATTTCATCCTCGGTTTCCGGCATCGAGCGGTGCAGGCGATTGCCGTAGGTCGATTCGACGAGCAAGACATCGGCTTCCGGGATGACCTTTTCCGCGTCGCGCAGAACGGGGCGGGCGGACATGCCGAGGTCGCCGGAAAACACCAGTTTGCGTGGCCGCCCCTCATCGTGCGTGGTGACCTCAATCCACGAAGAACCCAGGATGTGACCGGCATCGTGGAAGCACGCCGTGACGGATTCGGCGACCTGGATCGGCTTCCCGTAGGCGACCGGTTGCAGCAACTGCAGCGCAGATTGCGCCTGGGCGACCGTGTAAAGCGGCGCCGGAGCACCGCGTTCGCCCTTGCCGCGACGGTTGCGGTGGCGCAACTGCCATTCGGATTCCTTCTCCTGGATGTGCGCGCTGTCGGGCAGCAACACTTCAAGTAGGTCAATCGTCGCCGGCGTGGCGTAGATCGGGCCGCGGAAGCCGAGCACCGCGAGCCGCGGCAGCAAACCCGAATGGTCGATATGGGCGTGCGTCAGAAGCACGAAATCGATGCTGCGGACGTCGAAACCCAAGTTCAATGCGTGCAGGTTCTTGGTTCGCGCGTCCGGCCCACCCTGAAACATGCCGCAATCGACGAGAAAGCGCGTATTCCCTGTTTCCACCAGTGTGCACGAGCCGGTGACTTCGCCAGCCGCACCAAGAAAGGTCAAGCGCATGGCCATTTTCTCCTTGCTGTTCAACGCGTGAATTGCGGTCGTTACGTGGGTGCTGAGCGACCGGTACAGACTGTTACAGACGCAAACCAAAGGCGCAACAGACATCTCTTGGGCCAATTGATAGGATTCGTTTCAACAGGTGAAACACAGTTTCACCAAACCAAATTCTTACCAACTTCTAACTTCAACTTAAAGGAAACTACCATGAACTCAATCTCCGCCTCAACGTGGATCAAGGCTGTCTTCGGCAACTACTACGTCTCTTCGATTCTGTTCTTCGCGCTCTTTCTTGCTGCGATGATGAGCGGTTCGGTGCTGGCGATTCTTGCCGGCCTGGTGCTGTATGTCCGTCCGCTGCTGTACATCAAGGCGATCAACTCGGCGGTTGGGCTCGTTTCCGCCGTCTTCGAAGGCAAGGCAGTTGCCGGTAGCCGCAAGGGTCTGGTCTTCGCGAGCTGACCATCGGCGGCGGGAATCGCCGCTTGCATATCACGCGTATCAGTCAAGAATCGCGGATCGTAGAAGATACGATCCGCGATTTTTTTCGTCTTCTGGTTTACCGACCCCGTCTTTGGCTGCGGCAGGTCTGGTTTACATTGACGACCTACTTTCGGGCACGGATACTCGAAGGCTGTAGTCATCCATCATTCACACCTTTCCAGCTTCCAATTCGACAATGAAACCCTTCCATCTCTACATCGACAGCGCTGACCTCGATGAGTTGAGTCAGTGCCTGCCGCATCCTGTGATTCACGGGGTGACGACCAATCCGACGATTCTGAAACGGGCCGGCGTGACGCGCGCCGCCTTGCCGGGGCTTTTCGAGAAACTGTTCAAGCTGGGCGTCAAGCAGGTTCAGGCGCAGGTTCACGCGGCGACGACCGATGCCATGCTGGAGGACGCGCGGACGCTGTTGGCCGGGTTCGACCCCGGTCAGGTCGTCATCAAGATCCCGGTGACCCGCGATGGATTGCGCGCCGGGGCCGACCTCATTTCGCGTGGCGTGCCGGTTACGTTTACCGCCGTCTATGCCTTGGAGCAGGCGCACTTCTCGGCCCAGCTGGGGGCGACGTATGCGGCGCCGTATTTCGGGAAGATGGACGACGTCGGTTTCGACGGCCTGGGAATGATCACGAAAATGCAGGGGATCATCGAGCGTAGCGGCGCCGATACCCGCTTGCTGGTCGCCAGCATCCGCTCGCGCGAAGCGTATCTCGCGCTCTTGAAGATCGGCGTCGGTGCAATTACGATTCCGCCGCGTTTGTTTGCCGAACTTCTTGACCATCAGGCGACGCTTGAAGCCGAGCGCGCCTTTCTTGCCGATGCGGAGATTCTGTAATGCGAATTGCACTTGTGGGCGAAGCACTGATCGATTTTGCCGGCGCCGGGAATCTGGCTTTCCAGGGCCACAGCGGCGGCTCACCGCTGAACTCCGCCGTGGCGTGCGCACGTTTGGGACAGCCGACGGGCTACCTGACCCAACTCTCGACCGACCTCTTTGGCGAACACCTGCTCAACGAAATGAACACCAACGGAATCGATACCCGTTTTGTGCTGCGCAGCGACGACCCGTCGACGGTGGCGTTTGTCGAACGTGGCCCGACGACCAACCGCTATGCGTTCTACGCAGCCGGTAGCGCCGATAGCCGGTGGCAGCCCGAGCAACTGCCGGAACTGCCGGAAAGTTGCCGCTTTCTCCATTTCGGTTCGATCAGCCTGTTGCAGGATCCGGCGGCATCCAGAATTACCGATTTCATCGAAAGCAACGCCGGCAAGCGCGTGATCGTTTTCGATCCGAACGTTCGGCTGAGCCTGATCAAGGATCTTCAGGACTATCGACAGCGCGTCCAGCGCTGGCTTGAGTCGACCGACTTGCTGAAACTCAGCGACGAAGATGTCGAGGCCGTGCTGCCCGGGGCGTCGCTCGATGAGGCCGGAAAAGTTCTGCTTGAGGTGGGCCCTAAGGCGGTCGTTATTACACGTGGCGGCGAGGGTGCGGTGCTTTATCGCAAGGGTTCGGCACCGCTGCCGATGGCCGCGCCAAAGATCAAGCTTGCCGACACCATCGGTGCCGGCGATACGTTTACAGCCGGTTTGTCCGTGGCCTTGCTCAATCAGGGGGTGACCGAGGCCGGGCAACTTGAATCGCTCTCCGATCAGGCCTGGTTCGAAGTCCTGCGTTTTGCTGCGACCGCCGCAGCATTGAATTGCACGCGCGAGGGCGCGAATCCGCCGACGCTTGACGAAGTGCTCGCAGCGCTGAAAGGCGCGCAGGAAAAAAACTGACTGTCGTGCCGACAACAAACCGAGGAGCCGCCATGCAAGACCTGATTTTCCCGCCATCATTCCAGTGGGGTGTGGCGACCAGTTCCTACCAGATCGAAGGTGCAGTCAACGAGGACGGACGGGCGCCATCGATCTGGGATACGTTTTCGCATCAGCCGGGCAATGTCGATAGTGACGATACCGGCGATGTGGCTTGCGATCACTATCATCGTTGGCAAAGCGATCTGGACATGATCAAGGGGCTCGGCGTCGATGCCTACCGTTTCTCGATTGCCTGGCCGCGTGTGCAACCGGCGGGAAGCGGGGCGTGGAATCCACTCGGCCTCGGTTTCTATGATCGATTAACCGACGGGCTGCTTGAGCGCGGTATTGCGCCACACGTCACGCTTTACCACTGGGATTTGCCACAAGCCTTGCAGGACAAGGGTGGATGGGCGTCGCGCGAGACGGCGCAACGTTTTGCCGAATACGCGCAAGGAATGGCCGAGCGGCTCGGCGATCGAGCGGTATCGTTCGCCACGCACAACGAGCCGTGGGTGACGGCGACGCTTGGCAACCACACTGGATTGTTCGCGCCGGGTTTGAAAGACCCGGTGATCGCCCGGCGCGTGGCGCATCATCTGCTGCTCTCACATGGCTTGGCATTGCAGGCGATCCGGGCGGCGGGCGTCAAGACGCCGCTGGGCATCGTCGTCAACCAGTCGCCGGCGACACCTGCGACCTCGTCGGAGGGCGATGTGGCACTGGCCGCCCGTGAATATGCCCTGCTAGTTCGCTGGTATATCGAACCGTTGCTGCTCGGACGCTATCCGGTAGCCACTGATCTGCCAGTTTGCGATGTGGTGCAGCCCGGCGATCTTGAGACGATCGCGCAACCGCTGGATTTCCTGGGTATCAACTACTACACGCGCATCTGGAGTTCCACGGCCAACCCACCGGTGCCGGCCCCGAATGCACGCGGTATCTCCGATATGGGCTGGGAAAACTGTCCGGAAGGGCTGACCGAGCTGTTGTGCCGGCTGAAACGTGATTACCCGCTGCCGCCCATCTTCATCACCGAGAACGGATTCGCCAACGCCGATGTGCTGCTCGACGGAAAGGTCGACGATCAGCCGCGCATCGAATACATGCGGACACATCTTCAGGCCTTGAAAGCAGCCATGGACGCGGGCGTCGATGTGCGCGGCTTCTTCTACTGGAGCCTGATGGACAACTTTGAATGGAGTTCGGGCTACGCCAAGCGGTTCGGCCTGTTCCACGTCGACTACAGGACTCAGGTGCGTACGCCGAAAGAGAGTGCGCACTGGTATCGACGCCTGATCGCACAACAGCCCCGAGCGTAATCGCACGTTGCGGCCCGGTGCTGGATTGTTCACAGCTTCCGGGCCGTGGCATGGTGTTTTTTTGCGGCGGTGTGAAAACGTTGCCAAGTCGCGGCGTGCGCCAGATTTTCGCTGTTCTAACGTTATACAAGCCTTGGTGCAATTTCTGTTCGCACATAAACTCGTTGCACATTGAAAACGTTTTCATATATAAATACGCCTTTGCCGCAGAACTGGCGTTTTGCGTTGAACCCTTAGCGAAGAGGAATGCGACAGAATATGAACACTGAGGCCCCGAACCCATACGGCTATTTTGATGACGCGCAACGGGAGTACGTCGTCACCCGACCCGACACCCCGTTGCCTTGGTTGAACTATCTGGGGCAGGACGAATTTTTCGGCCTCTGTACCAACACCGCCGGCGGTTACACGTTCTGGAAGGACGCCAAGCTGCGCCGGCTGACCCGCTATCGCTACAACAACGTGCCGTACGACCTCGGCGGCCGCTATTTCTACGTTAACGATGGCGGTACGGTGTGGAATCCGGGCTGGAAGCCCGTCAAGGCGGCGAATGTCGCATACGAATGCCGGCATGGATTGGGTTACACGCGCATCGTTGGCGAGCACGACGGTCTGGAGGTGGAGACACTGTTTTTCGTGCCACCCGGCGAAAATCTCGAAGTCTGGCGCGTGACGGTGCGCAACAAGTCCGGCCAGCGCAAGGCGCCAAAGCTGTTCTCCTACCAGGAGTTCTGCTTTTTTGAAGCGCTCAATGACATGACCAACTACCAGCGCACCTACTCGATCGGCGAGGTGGAAGTCGAGGGTTCGGCGATCTACCACAAGACCGAGTACCGCGAACGGCGCGGTCACTACACGCTGTTTGCGTGCACGCGGCCAGTCGCCGGCTTCGATACGTCGCGCGATGCCTTTGTCGGGATTCACGAAGGTTTGCACGAGGCGCGCGTTCCCTTTGCCGGGGCGTGCACCAATTCGGTCGCGTTTGGCTGGAATCCGATCGGTTCGCATCAGGTCGATCTCGATCTGGCGCCGGGAGAATCGACGACCTTCGCCTTCGTGCTGGCTTACGTGGAGCAGGGCGATGCACCGAAGTTCGATGCACCTTTTGTGATGAACAAGGA
>JAGNOM010000402.1 GCA_017990155.1 Propionivibrio sp.
AGATTTCAGTCATTCTCGGACCATGCGCCGGTGGCGCGGTCTACTCGCCGGCCTTGACCGACTTCGTGATCATGGCCGGGCAAAGCTACATGTTTCTGACCGGGCCGGACGTGATCAAGGCGGTCACCGGCGAGCAGGTCACGGCGCAGGACCTTGGCGGCGCCGAAGTCCATACCGGGCGAAGCGGCGTCGCGCATCTCGCTGCCACGACCGAGGAAGAGGGGCTGGCGCTGACCAAACGCCTGCTTGGCTACCTGCCGCAGAACAACAACGAGGAACCGCCCACCGTCGGCAATGACGACCCGCTGACGCGCATGGACGACGCTCTGAACGCGCTGATCCCCGACGACGAGAACCAGCCCTACGACATCCGCGATGCCATCGAGTCGGTCTTTGACCGCAGCAGCTTCCTCGAAATCCAGCCGATCTTCGCGGCCAATGCGGTGATCGGCTTCGCGCGGCTCGACGGCTACCCGGTCGGCGTCGTCGCCAATCAGCCGGCGTTCATGTCCGGCGCGCTCAATATTGATGCGTCCGACAAGATTTCGCGCTTCATCCGGCTGTGCGACGCCTTCAACGTGCCGATCATCACCTTCGTCGACTGCCCCGGTTTCCTACCGGGGACGAGCCAGGAGTACGGCGGCGTCATCCGCCACGGCGCGAAGATCATCTACGCCTACTGCGAGGCGACGGTGCCGAAGATTTCCATCGTCACGCGCAAGGCGATGGGCGGCGCCTACGTCGCGATGGGTTCCAAGCAGATGCGCAACGACATCACCTTCGCCTGGCCAACCGCGCAGATTGCCGTGATGGGCGCGCAAGCGGCGGTTAACGTCCTGTTCCGCGACGAGATCAAAAAGGCGGCCGATCCCGCCGCGCGCGAAACCGAACTGCTTGAGGAATACCGCGAACAGTTCTTCAACCCCTATCGCGCGGCGGATGTCGGGCAGATCGACGAAGTCATCGAGCCGCGCGAAACCCGCCCGCGTCTGGCACGCGCGCTGGAGGTGCTGCGGACCAAGGTGCAGCAGAACCCGCCCAAAAAGCATGGGCTGTGTCCGGTTTAGTAGTTCGGCCGTTCTGACGAGAGGTAGTCATGGAAAACCTGGGTTGGGGCCTGCAGATGACCGTCGTCGGCATGGGACTCGTCTTTCTGCTGCTCGCGCTTCTTTGGGGTCTGCTGACACTGGTCCTTGCGCTCGACAAAACGCCGGCGGAAACCAGCGCCGTACAACCAGCCGCAGAGACAACGCGGAAGTCCGATGACAGATTGCCGGCCGATCTGGTCGCGGCGATCACGACGGCGGTGCTGAAGCACCGATCGACGCTGCGCCTCGGGCGCAACTCACCGTCGAGTGAAGACGCAACCGGCAGCCGCTGGGTCGCCACCGGAAGGACGCGGCAAAACACGAGCTGGCAGCCAAGGGGGAAATGATGCGACGTTATCGACTCAAGGTCGGCGACCGCGAATTCGCCATCGACGTGCAGGAACTCGCGGCCGATCGCTACACCGTCGCCGTGGGCGGCGAATCGTACGAAGTCACGCTGACCGATGACGAGCCCCCATCTGCGCAGGGCGTGAGCATTGCGCCGAGAGCAGCACCGCTCGCAGCGGCAACTTTCCCAGCGCAAAAACCGGTAGCCGCTTCTGGCGGCAAAGGCGCATTGACGGCGCCGATGCCCGGCGTGATCCTAGAAGTCATGGTCAAACCCGGCGACACCGTCGAGCGCGGCCAGCCGGTGGCCGTGCTCGACGCGATGAAGATGCACAACGTCGTCGCCTCGCCGCGCGCGGGCGTCATCGCCGAAGTGCTCGTCGCAGCCGGGCAGACGGTCGACCACGGCGAGGCAATCCTCAAGTACCGGGAGGCGTAAGCGATGATCGACCACCGCACGCTCGACCTGCTGCTCCAGGGCGTGAATAACGTCACCTGGCAGTCGCTGGTGATGATCGCCATCGCCCTCGCGCTAATGTACCTGGCCATCGTCCGCGACTACGAACCCTTGCTGCTGCTGCCGATTGCCGCTGGCTGCATGCTCGCCAACCTGCCGCTCTCGCCGCTGATCGCGCAGGAAGGGATGCTGAAGATTCTCTACGACTTCGGCATCGGCAACGAACTGTTTCCGCTGCTCATCTTCATCGGCATCGGCGCGCTCACCGACTTCGGGCCGCTGCTGGAGAATCCACGACTCGTTTTGCTCGGCGCGGCCGGGCAGTTCGGCATCTTCCTGACGCTGATCCTCGCCCTGCTACTCGGCTTCACGCAGCCGGAAGCAGCATCGATCGGCATCATCGGTGCCATCGACGGGCCGACGTCGATCTACGTCAGCGGCATCCTCGCGCCACACATGCTCGGGCCGATCACCGTCGCCGCTTACAGCTACATGTCATTGGTGCCAATCATCCTGCCGCCGGTCGTCCGTCTGCTGACGACACAGCGCGAACGCCAGATCCGCATGCCCTATCGCTCACGCAAGATCAGCCGGCGCACGCGCATCCTGTTTCCGGTGGTGGTGACGATTGTCGTCGGCATCCTCGTGCCGTTTGCCACGCCGCTGATCGGCATGCTGATGCTCGGCAACCTGATGAAGGAATCCGGTGTCGTCGAGCGCCTGACGAAGGCGTCCTCAAACGAGATCGCCAATACGGTGACGCTGTTTCTCGGCCTCGCGATCGGGTCGACGATGGTCGGCGCCGATTTCCTGAAGAAGGAGACGCTGTTCATCCTCGTGCTCGGCCTGCTCGCCTTCATCCTCGACGGCGCGGCCGGCGTCCTGTTCGCCAAGCTGCTCAACTGGCTCTCCGGCGGCAAGGTCAACCCAATGATCGGCGCCGCCGGCATCAGCGCCTTCCCGATGGCCGCACGCGTTGTGCAACGCATGGCGCACGAGGAGGATTTCGAGAACTACCTGCTGATGCACGCCATGG
>JAGNOM010000403.1 GCA_017990155.1 Propionivibrio sp.
CATCACTATTCGGCATCGGCACCGTCGAAGCACGCTACTCATACAAGATCGGCCCCACCGTTGCCGGACGTGTGAAACGGGTCGACGTCCATGTGAGCGATCGCGTGAAGGCCGGTCAAATTCTCGGAGAGATGGACCCTGTAGATCTCGATGACCGCGTTCGTTCCCAGGAGTCGGGACTCAAGCGGGCCGAAGCAGCACTACGCGAAGCGGCAGCCCGGCAGTCCTATGCCGAAACCCAGGCTCTGCGCTATGAGGAACTGCTCGCCGTACGTTCCACGAGCGAGGAATTGGTTGCCACCAAACGTCAGGAGCGGCAGATTGCGGATGCGGCCTTGTCGGTCGCGCGTGAAGACGTCGCCCGGTCGCGCTCTGATCGCGATGCTTTGGTGGCACAAAGGAGCAATCTGCGTTTGATCTCGCCGGTCGACGGGGTGGTCGTCCTGCGGGATGCCGACCCGGGGACAACCATCGTCGCGGGTCAGGCCGTGGTCGAGGTAATCGATCCCAAGAGCCTCTGGATCAATGTGCGTTTCGACCAGATCAGCGCGACAGGCTTGGCGGCCGACCTGCCGGCCCGCATCACTTTGCGGTCACGCAAAGAACAACAGTTAACAGGCCGCGTGGCGCGCATGGAACCGAAAGCCGACGCTGTGACCGAGGAAATGCTGGCCAAAATCGTCTTCGACACCTTGCCCAGCGCCTTACCGGCCATCGGCGAACTGACCGAAGTCACGGTCGATTTGCCGGAGCTCCCCGCTGCACCCGTTATTTCCAACGCCGCTGTGCGGCGCGAAGGCGGCAAAGTCGGCGTCTGGCAGCTCGTCGGTGATGACTTGCGCTTCACTCCGGTCAAACTCGGTACTTCCGCTCTTGATGGCTATATACAAGTCCTCGACGGCCTCAAGGAAGGCGACAGGATCGTCACTCATAGCGAGAAGGCGTTGACTCCGCAAAGCCGCATCAAAATCGTCGAGCAGCTTGCAGGAGCCGCGCGATGATCAGTCTGGCTGGCCGGGATATTCACCACTCCTGGGGCAAGTTTGTCTTTACAGGCTTTGGCCTAGGCTTACTCATCGGTGTGACCTTGATCATGGCCGGGGTCTACCGGGGGCTGGTGGAAGACGGCAGAGCCTTGCTCGACAACAGTGGCGCTGATTTGTGGGTGGTGCAGAAAGACACGCTCGGCCCTTACGCAGAGCCGTCCAGCCTCAATGACGACATCTACCGGACCATTCTCGCCATGCCGGGCGTTGACCGCGCGGCGAATGTGACCTACCTGACCATGCAGGTTCGCAAAGACGACAAGGATGTGCGTGCCATGGTGGTTGGTATTGCGCCTGGCCAGATAGGAAGTGTTCCGGGGTGGCCGCCCTATCTAGTTGCAGGACGCCAGATTACACGGGGCCACTATGAGGCCGTGGCCGACCTTGCATCGGGTCTAAAACTGGGGGATCGCCTTACGATCCGTCGCAATCAATACGCCGTTGTCGGGATGACCCGGCGTATGGTTTCTTCAAGCGGCGACCCGATGGTGTTCATTCCGCTCAAGGACGCCCAGGAGGCGCAGTTCCTCAAGGACAACGATGCCATCTGGCAGAGCCGCCGCCGGACCGAGGCCAACCCGGCATTCAACCGTCCGGGCATACCGGGTCTGCTGGAAGCGGTCATTGCCTCGCAAAGCACCAATTCGTCCGTCAACGCGATCCTGGTGGCATTGAAGCCGGGGCAAGCGCCCGACGAGGTGGCCGAGTCCATTCGACGTTGGAAACGCCTGACCGTCTACACCCGTGCCCAAATGGAAGACATTGTTGTCACCAAGCTGATCGCAACGTCCGCAAAGCAAATCGGCATGTTCCTCGTCATTCTGGCCATCGTCTGCGCGGCCATCGTCGCGTTTATCATCTACACGCTGACGATGGACAAGATCCGTGAGATCGCCGTCCTGAAACTGATCGGCACGCGCAATCGCACCATTGCCTGGATGATCATGCAACAGGCGCTGGCGCTGGGCGCCATCGGATTCGTGGTGGGCAAGATCGCCGCAACCTTTTCTGCGCCGATTTTCCCGAAATATGTGTTCCTGTTACCGCAAGACTCCATCACGGGCTTTCTCGCAATGATGGCGATTTGTGTGCTGGCCAGCCTGGTAGCCATCCGCATGGCCCTCAAGGTCGATCCGGCCGAAGCCATCGGAGGCTGACATGAGTAAAGGAATTCGCATCGAGGGATTGCGAAAACGCTATGGCACGGGAGATACCGCCGTCGATGCACTGAGGGGCGTCGACATGCAGGTGGAACCCGGCGAGGTGGTGGGGCTGATCGGTCCGTCCGGTTCGGGGAAAAGTACGTTGCTGAAGTGTCTGGGCGCTGTGATCGACCCGACTGAGGGACGCATGGTTTTGGGCAATGAGGTGATTTACGACAATGGTTGGAAAGTGCGCGATCTGCGTGCCCTAAGGCGCGACAAGATTGGCTTTGTATTCCAGGCGCCGTATCTGATTCCGTTTCTCGACGTCACCGACAACGTGGCCCTGATTCCGATGCTGGCACACGCCTCCAACAAGGAAGCACGGTCCAAGGCGCTGGAATTGCTAACGGCGCTGGATGTGCAGCACCGCGCCAAAGCCATGCCGTCACAGCTCTCCGGCGGTGAGCAACAGCGGGTTGCCATTGCGCGCGGTCTGGTCAATCGTCCCCCGGTCATTCTGGCGGACGAACCCACGGCACCGCTCGACAGCGAACGCGCCATGGCCGTCATCCGTATTCTCAACGAGATGGCGCGCAAGTTCGAAACCGCGATCATCGTCGTCACCCATGACGAGAAGATCATTCCAACCTTCAAGCGCATCTACCACATTCGCGATGGAGTTACACACGAGGAAGCGGGCGAAGGAAAGGGGATTGAATGAGCGCACAACAAGTAAT
>JAGNOM010000097.1 GCA_017990155.1 Propionivibrio sp.
GAAACGTGGTTGATCGAAACCGTCACCTCCTCCACGTTAGCCGCGATGGCCGACGCCACCGAGCTTTGAATCTGTGCCGAATCTTCCATCTGGCGCACCGACTCGTTCAGCTCACCGGAACACTCCAGCAGCGAATTCGCACTGGCCCGCGTGTCCTGCATGGCGCTGCGCAGCGCCCGCTGCATCTCGGTCATCGCCATGATCAACTTGCCCACTTCGTCCCGGCTCGCGGCCGGCATCTTCCCGGTCAGGTCGCCGCCGGCGATCAACTGAGCCGCTGCCACGCTGTCGGAAAGGCGTCGCCCGAGACTGCGCGAGAGCAGAAAGGTGGCGATGAAGGCGATCACGACCCCGACGATCAGTGCGATTACCCCACCGCTGGTCGCGGTATTCACGTTTGCCGCCGCGTGCGTTGACGCTGCGTCGGCCCCCGCCCGGTTGATCTTCTGCAGCGCGTCGGTCGCGTCACGCACGACGTCAGCGGCCTTGACCCAGCTTGATCGGCGCATTTCGTGCGCTTCAAAAATCTGACCCTCCTTCATTTTGGCCATCGCATCGCTGACGGTCGCGTGATAGGCGGCAACGGCCTTCACGAGGTCATCGTAAACTTTCCTTTCCTCGTCGCTGGAAATCAGCAGTTCATACTTCTTGAGCGCTTCGCCGAGCGAGGCATCAAGGCTCCCCAGCGATTTTTCGATCTTCGCGCGTCCCTCTTCCTCGGGTTCCAGCATGAACTCAAGACTGCGCACACGGTAGCGCAAGCGCAGCTGACTGATTTCGCCGACTTGCTGAATCGACGACAGCCAGTTGGTGGTGATTTCGCGCGTGTCGGCGCCGACCAAGCGGAGCTGATAGAGACAGAAAAGAATGGCAGCGATCAAGACGCCGCCGCTTACGAGAAAATTGATGATCAGCTTTCCGCGCAGGCTGATGTCATTGAACTTGGGCATGAGGTCACTCCTTTGGGTTTGGCACAGATTGGTATGGTTGGGTGGATCATCACGAGCACAAGAACGATGCCTGGTTTCAGCATAGATCACGGACTTCACCGAAACAATGATCGCCGGGGCCGTCTCAGACCGCGAAGCTTGCCGCAAATTCCCCGGCACCCGACAATGCACGCTTCGCGAATCGACACACAGGAAGAAATCATGACCGGCGGAGGATGGAGCTGCCCCCACGAAGTGGACGGAGCTTGCAGCAAGATCAACAACCTGCCCTGCGACCCGGGGATGAAGGGTTGCGAATTGTATGGTCGCTACGCGTTCTTTGACCCGGCCAAGAACGCTCGCCTGTTGCAGAAAAAAGCGCGTGCCGCCGCCGAAGGCCAGGACATTGAATCACCAGGCGAAGGTGCGGATGAGCATGCGTAGCAAAATCGCTGACCGCGTTCAGCAGTCCCCGACAGCCGCACTCCGGAAGGTTTGGTGCGCGATCGCGGTATTTCTGCTGGCGCTGGCGCTTCCGTTTCCGGCACTGGCGCTGCCCGAGGAATCCCGCGTCCCGGGCGGCATTGCGCTGGTCCGGCTCGGCGCAGTCTCGCTAAATTCTGCGAAACCTCGCGTCTGGCTTGGCGAACAACCGGTGTGGGTCAGCGCCAACAACGGCCAGTGGGTTGCTGTGGTCGGCCTGGCGCTCGATCTACCGCCGGGAGCGCACAATTTGCGAACAGATGACGGCGAAGTGCAGCGACAGGTCGAATTCGACGTGCGCCCGAAGAATTATCCTTCGCAACACATCCGTCTGAAGGACTCGAGCAAGGTGACACTATCACCGGCCGACGAAGCGCGTGCCGTCGCCGAAATCGCCGAGATCCAGAAGTTGAAGCGGCATTGGCGCGACGAAGAAGCCGATGATCTGCAGTTCATTCAACCCGCAGCTGGCCGACTCGCGAGCCGTTTCGGCCTGCGCCGATTCTTCAACGGCGAAGCGCGCGCAACGCATTCGGGCCTTGACGTCGCCATCGGGCGCGGCACGCCGGTCAAGGCCACGGCGCGCGGAACGGTGCTCGCCGTCGGTGATTACTTCTTCAACGGCAAGACGGTCTTCGTCGATCACGGCAACGGACTGATCAGCATGGTCTGCCATCTAGACCGCATCGACGTTCAGGCGGGCGACCCGGTGAGTCAGAATCAGCGCGTCGGGCTTTCCGGCATGACCGGCCGCGCCAGCGGTCCGCACCTGCACTGGAGCATGGTGCTCAACGGGGTGATGGTCGATCCGGCGCTATTCATCAGCCGCAACAAATAACGCCCGGCGCTGACGAGCGCTAAAACGACTCGCTTTCGCGCAGGAATCGCCACTGCCCGAGCGGCAGATCGCCGAGCAGCACCCGGCCGATGCGCACCCGCTTGAGGCCAACGACGTGTAGCCCCACCAGCTCACACATGCGGCGGATCTGGCGCTTGCGGCCTTCGTTGAGGACAAAGCGCAACTGATCCTCGTTGAGCCATTCGACCTTGGCCGGCTTGAGCGTGTGGCCGTCGAGACTGAGGCCATGATTCAGCAGCGCCAGCCCCTTGGCGTCCAGCCGGCCCTCGACACGCACCAGGTATTCCTTGTCGACCGTCGAATCCTCGCCGATCAACTGCCGCGCGACACGACCGTCCTGCGTCAGCACCAGCAAGCCGGTCGAATCGATGTCCAGACGTCCGGCCGGCGCGAGGCCTTTGAGGTACATCGGGTGAAAGGCCGGCGTATCGGGCGTCTTGTACTGGGTCTCCGGCTGAACCAGCGTGACCGCCGGCTTGAACCCCGGTTCGGGCTGCCCCGACACATAGCCAACGGGCTTGTGCATCAAGATCGTCATCTGTTGCCGCTGCGCCGCTTGCGCGCCCTTGTCGAGCTTGATCTTGGCGTCGGGCGCGGCGCGCGTGCCCAGTTCCGTCACCCGCTCGCCATCGACGAAGACCCAGCCGCGCTCGATGAAGGCATCGGCTTCGCGGCGAGAACACAGTCCGCGCTCGGCCATCAGCTTGGAGATGCGCACGCCGCTTTGCGGGATCTTGTTGTCAGACTCCGGCGTTGGCGAACGCAGGACCGCACCGGTCGCCTTTGGAACAACCGGCGCCCGCGAAGGCGTTCCGCGCGGCTTCTCCTGCTTCACGATTCTGACGCGCGGTTTGCTACCCTCGGCCGTTTCCGTTGACTTGGCCTGGAAGGTATAGCCATCCGCTTGAGCCGCGCGTTCCGACTTGTTCTGAGGAACGTTCTGCGCGCCAGATACGGGTCTGGGCGGAACACTCCGGCTGCTTCTGGCCGTTGGCGCAGCGCCACGCACCGGCTTGCGGCTGGAAGTCTCCGGAGCATCACTCCTGGGCTTGGCGGGCAAACCCAGGGTCTTGCGAGGTGAATCAGACATCAGTCAGCAACCAACTTTCGCTCAAAGGATTTCGAGCAGTTCGACTTCGAACACCAGCGTGGCATTCGGCGGAATCACACCGCCGGCACCGCGCGCGCCGTAGCCGAGGTGCGGCGGGATGGTCAGTTTGCGCACGCCACCGACGCGCATGCCCTGCACGCCCTCGTCCCAGCCGGCGATCACGTTGCGCTGGCCAAGCGGGAACTCGAAGGGCTCGTCACGATCCTTGCTCGAGTCGAACTTGGCACCAGTGGTCAGCCAGCCGGTGTAGTGCACGCTGACGAACTGGCCGGAGTGCGCGGTATCGCCTTCACCCAGCTTGACTTCTTCAATCTGCAACCCGGATTCCGTTGTTGTAATGGACATTGTTTTCCCCTCGTAAATGGAAAGACGGAGTGTAGACCAGCCCAGCCGTCACAGCCAGTTCCAATACGCACCAATGCACTCACGCTCGCCGGGGGCTTTCGGCTAAACTTGTTCGACAAAACACACGGGAGAGGCAAATGGACATCCGCACGATCATCGCCCCCACGATCACTGACCGCGACGGTCTCGAGGAATTTTTCGAAGCCCTGATCGACCAGACGCCGAACATCGAGCGCGACATCGCCCGGCTGAAAAATGCGCCGCAGGACCACGACGTCATCAGCAGCCTGTTCCGCGCCGTCCACAACATCAAGGGTGACGCGACGCTGTGCAAGGTCGAGCTGGCAACGGTACTGGTGCATCCGATCGAGACCGTGCTGGCGCGCTTTCGCAACCACGAGATTGCATTCACCGACGTCCTTGCCGAAGCCATCCTGCTCGCCATCGACCGGCTGGAACTGGCGGTGGAAGGCTTGCTCACCAACAAGTCGCTCGACGGCTTGCGCCTGCTGCCGCTGCTCAAGGGGCTGGAGAAGCTGGCCATCGCCGACGCGCCCGACATGGACGAATGTGCCGGCGATCTGATCGAGGCCGTCACCGGTTTTCGGCCGGCGGCGTCCAATCTGTTCCGCGGTCGCGCTTCGTCGATCTCCAGCAAGTCCAAGTCGCAGGAAGCCGACGACCTGCGCTTCTTCCGCACCCTGGCCAATCAGCTTGAGGCACGATCGCCGCTGTTCAAGGGACGCACGATGCGTCTGATGCGGTTGGCCTCCGAAACAAACCTGCTCAAGAACAAGGCCGTCGATCCGGCTCAGCTGGAAGCCGCGGTCTACATGCACGACATCGGGATGATGTTCCTGCCGGAATCGGTGTGGTTGAAGGTTGAACGCATGACTGACGAGGAGAAGCTCGTCATGCGCACGCATCCGGAATACGCCTCGGGCATCCTCTCGCGCATGGACGGCTGGGAGGCTGCCGCCGAGATGGTCGCTCAACACCACGAGATGCCCGACGGCGAAGGCTATCCGCAAAGCCTGAAACTGAAGCAGATCTGCGATGGCGCGAAGATCCTGGCGATCGTCGATGCCTTCGAGGCGGTCATGCTCAAGCACATCAATCGCGGCCGCAACCGCTCGGTGCTGCGCGCAATCGCCGAAATCAACGCCTGCGACAACCAGTTCGCGCCCGAATGGATCGAGCCGTTCAACCAGGTGATTCACAAGACCCTTGAGGCATGACGAATAGCCCTTTGACGCACACCCGCATCGACACACTCCCTTCCACTTCAAACTCCAGTACGGACGCCGATTTCGAACGACGCTTCGGCGGTGTCCGCAGGCTTTACGGCGCTTCAGCGCTCCAACGTTTCCAGGCCGCACACGTCTGCGTCGTCGGTATCGGCGGCGTCGGCTCGTGGGCCGCTGAGGCGCTGGCGCGTTCCGCCGTCGGTTGCATCACGCTGGTCGACCTGGACATGGTCGCCGAGTCGAACGTTAACCGGCAGATCCACGCACTGGGCGACGAGTTCGGCAAGGCCAAAACGCGCGCCATGGCCGAGCGCATCCTGGCGATCAACCCGGGCTGCAAGATCACCGAAATCGAGGACTTCGTCTCGCCCGACAATCTGGATCAGTTGCTCGATCGTGGCTTCGATTTCATCATTGACGCCATCGATCAGGTGCGTACCAAGGCGGCAATGATCGCCTGGTGCAAGCGGCGCGGGATTCCGATCGTCACGGCCGGCGGCGCCGGTGGGCAGATCGATCCGACACGCATCGAGGTCGCCGATCTGGCGCAGACCATCCAGGACCCGCTGCTCTCGAAGGTCCGCTCGACGCTGCGCAAGGAATACGCCGCAGACGGCTTCACGCGTGACCTGAAGAAGAAATTCGGCATCCTGGCCGTGTTTTCCAGCGAGCCTCTGCGCTATCCAGAAACAGGAGCATCGTGCGATGAACCGCCGACGCTGGCCGGGCTCAACTGTGCTGGCTACGGTTCATCGGTCTGCGTCACGGCGCCATTCGGCCTGTTTGCGGCGAGCGTGGTCTTGCGCCATCTCGCTGAAAGCTGAACGTCTCAGCGCAGCAGCAAGAGCACCGAGGCTAACCAGCCGCAGAACGCCCCGAGTAGGTGATAGTCCTGCAGCAAGGCCGCCGACGGATCACCGCCGCCGCCGCGCCGATGCAGGAGATACAGGTAGCGGAAGATCCCGTACATGACGAAGGGCACCGTGTAGATCAGGTTGCCGGTGCCGTGCATGGCGATCGTCTCGGCGCTCACCGTGTACAAGCTGTAGCTGATGATCGCGCCGCCGGCGCAGATACCTGTGAGCTCGTCGAGCAGGATCGGATCGTAGTCATCGAGCACCTTGCGGTGGCTACCACCATGACCAACCAGAACATTCAACTCGGCGCGCCGCTTGGCGAAGCCGAGAAAGAGCGTCAGCATCAATCCGCACAGCAGGAGCCAGTGCGAGGGCGCGATCCCGACGCCCAGCGTCCCGGCCAGGATGCGCAGCATGAACCCGGCCGCAATGATGAATACGTCGAGCAGGACGACATGCTTCAGGCGCAGCGAGTACGCAACGTTGACCAGAACGTACGACGAAACAATGGCCAGAACCGCCAAGGAAGCCGTGACCGCAAACGCCAGCGCGGCAAGGAGGCAAGCGCCGCCCAGAATCAGCGCTTGCGCCGGATTGACCTTGCCCGAAGCCAGCGGCCGGTTGCGCTTTTCCGGATGCTCGCGATCGCGCTCGCGATCGGCCATGTCGTTGAAGACGTAGATTGCCGACGCTGCCAGCGAGAACGCCGCCGCCGCCAGAAGCACCTGCTGGACGAGCGCCCCGTTGCTCCAGACATGACCGAACAGCAAGCCGACAAACACGAAGCCGCTCTTGATCCACTGATGCGGCCGCAGAAGTTTGAGAAGTAAAGGCAGCTGATTCATTTGTCGTCAGGGAAATAGCGTTCGCAGAACTCGCAGCCGCGCTGCGGCAACCACGCAGGAATCCGGTAGAAGCGATCACGGACTTTGCGCAGCACCCCGTCATGATACACGCCGTACTTGAAGCCCTGTCCGAGGACCAGATGGAACGAGGCGCCGTGCAATTCAAATGCCTTGAACTCGGCCTGATCGAAGTACGGCGCGTAGTCAGCTGCGTTCGGTGCGGTCCCGGCACTTTTGAGCAGAACCAGTACGTTGCGTCCGTCTTGCGCCTGCCAGTCGGTCAGAAAGTCATCCTGCCTTGCATGAAACGAACCCTCGCCAAACACGGCAAACGGCCGATTGGCGTTGTAAGCCAGCGTCGCCGAAGACGAATAGCTCTCGGTGGCGAACAGGTAGTCCTTGGCGTAGGGCTGGAGTTGCCTGATCAGCTCGTCGGCACGAACGGTCATCACGATGCCGTCGTAAAGCGTATTCCCATGCCAGAGACGCATCGGCAGAACGGTGACCAGAACGATGGCCAGAACGTGCACAATGGCAAACGCCGCCGACCAACGGACCAGCCTCTGAAGTCCGTCGCGCGGCACGGCAACGGCGGCCATGACGGCGATAAGCGGAATGAACGACACCAGCCAGTGCAAGCCGATTAACCGCCAGATCGACATCAGCCCAAAGAGACCAAGCGGAATCGCCATCAACCAGAAGACAGTACCGCCAGCGGACGACTCTCTCATCGTTTGGCGAACGCTTCCGCGTTGTCTGAGCAGCGCCAGCAAAATCCACGGCGTCGCCAGGTACAACAACGACACCGCGTAGAGCACCGGATTCGTCCAAGTCACTCCGGCGTTGGCGTTGCGATTCATGAAGTTGAACAGGACGTTGGCCCAGCAATGGCCGCTGTTCCACCAGAGGTTGTAGATCGGAGCGGGGAGCGCGGCCAGCAGCAGAAACGCAAAGCCAACCCAGCGACCGCGATCGCGCCTGATAAAGAGCACGTGTCCGAGATAGGCGATGCCGAGCAGTGCCGCGAAGTACTTCCCGAGAAAAGCCAAACCGAGCAGCGCACCCGCCAACGCGTGCCAGGCCGGCGCCCACCGCGATTGCTCGCCTGCGCGCAAGGCGGCGACGTAGGCGAGCACCGAAAGCATCGAAAACAGGATGACCGGCGTATCGGTCGTAATCAGGACATTCCAGACATTCGCCGGCTGCAGCAGCACCAGCACGGCCGCGATACGCGCCCGGTCGGCACCGTACGGCCGCACGAGCCACCCGGCGCCCCAGGCAAGAACCAGCGGCAGCAGCAGTGCGGGAAGACGCAGCACCCATTCGGCACGGGAGAGGGCAAGCAATCCGGTCAGCCACCAGCCGACCATCGGCGGATGATCGTAATACCCGCCGGCAGGATGCTCACCCCAGAGCACGAAATACGCTTCGTCGCCAGTCATCGGCAAGGTCGCCGAAAACCACACGCGAAATACGAGCAACGCCGCCAGCCAAAACCACGGCGCTCGGCCAAGACCAAACGCTTTCAACACGGAGTTCACCGAGACACAGAGATCACGGAGAAACCACAAGCGAGACAAATCGACCTTCTCAATGGTCGCTGTGTCTCTATGGCCTCTGTGTTGGAAGCGCTTGCCACGGATACGACAGTGACTACTGCGTCGCCTTGTGCAAACGGCGCGCACGGACGCCTTGCGCGAGCGTTTCCAGCACGGTCAGCGAATCGTCCCAGCCGATGCAGGCGTCAGTGATGCTCTTGCCGTGTTCGAGCGGCTTCTCCGGCGTCAGGTTCTGCCGGCCTTCGACGAGATGCGACTCGACCATGACGCCGAAAATGCGATCCTCGCCTTGCGCAAGCTGGTTCGCCACGTCGGATGCCACATCGAGTTGTCGCTTGAACTCCTTGCTGCTGTTGGCGTGCGAGAAATCGACCATCAGCCGAGAAGCGAGCGCGGCCGCCGAGATTTCCTTCGCCGCCGCATCGACGTGCGCAGCATCGTAGTTAGGCGACTGGCCGCCGCGCAGGATGACGTGGCAGTCCTCGTTACCGGTCGTCGAGACGATCGCCGAATGACCGCCCTTGGTCACCGACAGGAAATGATGCGGCGACTGCGCGGCGCGGATCGCGTCGATGGCGATGCGCACGTTGCCGTCGGTACCGTTCTTGAATCCAA
>JAGNOM010000098.1 GCA_017990155.1 Propionivibrio sp.
AGCGATCCGATAAGCTTCATTGGCTGCCTGTAGGGTAGGTCGAGGGGGTGTTACGCGAAGTGATTATAGCATCGGGCCTGTGATCGATTTGCTGCGGGTTTTGTCTGGCGGGTAAAATGACCGGCTTACCGCAAAGGATGAACTCAATGTCTTTCAATACCCTTACCGCCTTGTCTCCCCTTGATGGCCGCTACGCCGCCAAGGTCGATCCGCTTCGCGAGCAGTTCTCCGAATCCGGGCTGATCCGTCGTCGACTGCATGTCGAGATCGAGTGGCTCAAGGCGCTTGCCGCCGAGTCTCACTTTGCCGAGATACCCGCTTTTTCCGCGGAAACGGTCGCAGCGCTCGATAAACTGGTGGCCACTTTCGGGCCCGAGCAGGCGGCCGAGGTCAAGGAAATCGAGTCGGTGACCAATCACGACGTCAAGGCGCTCGAGTATTGGATCAAGAAGAAGCTGGCCAATAATGAAGAGGTGATGCGGGTTTCGGAGTTCATCCACTTCGCCTGCACTTCGGAGGACATCAACAACCTGTCGCACGCGCTGATGCTCAAGGCCGCGCGCGACGCAGTGATGCTTCCGGCCCTGGACAAGGCTATCGTCCGCCTGCGTGAACTCGCGCATGAACACGCGGCGCTACCGATGATGTCGCGCACGCACGGCCAGCCGGCGACGCCGACAACGGTCGGCAAGGAAATGGCCAACGTCGTTTATCGCCTTGAACGCGGCCGCCAGCGCATCGCCGAAGTCAGCCTGCTCGGCAAGATCAACGGCGCGGTGGGCAACTACAACGCGCACCTGGCGGCGTATCCGGCTTACGACTGGGAGAGTTTTGCCAAGCGCTTCGTCGAGTCGCTGGGCCTCGAATTCAACCCCTACACGATCCAGATCGAACCGCACGACGCGATGGCCGAACTCTTCGACGCGTTTGCTCGCGTCAACACCATCCTGATCGATCTCGATCGCGACGTCTGGGGTTATATCTCGCTGGGCTTCTTCAAGCAGAAGCTGAAGGCCGGCGAAGTTGGTTCGTCGACGATGCCGCACAAAGTCAATCCAATCGACTTCGAGAATTCGGAAGGCAATCTCGGACTGGCCAACGCCGTGTTGCGCCATCTTTCGGAGAAGTTGCCGATTTCCCGCTGGCAGCGCGACCTGACTGATTCCACGGTCCTACGTAACATGGGCGTCGCGCTCGGCTATACGCTGCTCGCCTACGACTCGCTGGTGCGCGGGTTGAACAAACTGGAGGCGAATGCCGATGGCCTGTGCACCGACCTCGACGCCAACTGGGAGCTGCTGGCCGAGCCGATCCAGACCGTCATGCGGCGCTACGGTATCGCCAACCCTTACGAAAAGCTCAAGGAACTGACGCGCGGCAACCGCATTTCCCGCGAAGGGATGCAGGAGTTCGTGCAGTCGCTGGAGATTCCGGAGCCGGCCAAGGAGGCGTTGCTGAAGCTGACGCCGTGGGATTACACCGGCAAGGCGGCTGAGTTGGCGCGCCGAATCTGATGTCCGGGCGCGCGCCCCGGTTCGTCGTCTGTCCCGGCTGCGGTCGGGAGGTGCCGAACGGTTCGATCTACTGTCCGCATTGCTGTGGCGAAAGCGGGCGGCAAGCGGCCTTGTCGCGGGCGGCGCTCAAAGGCGCCTTGCTCGGTGTGCTGGCCGGATGCCTGCTGGCCGGGGCGTGGACGCTCGTCATCGGTCTGGATCGCGCGACCTGGGGCCGGGCGCTTGCTGTGGTTCTGGCCGGTCTGGCGACAGGGCTGGTGTTGGGAATGGCGCGTCATCGACGACCATGAAATTGAGTTGAACAGGAGCTGACTACGTGTCGCAATTTGCTGCAAATCTGAAGAAACTGCCGGGGATTTCTCATCTCGCCGCCATCAATCTCCTCGATGCCGATGGAAACGTCTTCGGGGTGATCGAGAACAAGGCCGGCAGCCAGGGATCGCTGGCTGTCTACAACCATCTCGCGCAAACCTACGGCGCCATTACGCCTGATGCCGCGCGCAAAGGCCTGGAACTGTTCGCCGAGCATGCAGACGATGCCCGCCTGCATCCCGGAAAGCATCCAAACATCGACCGTCTGCTCGGGCTCGTCAAAGAGAAGAAAACGCTGCGCATCAAGCACGTGTTCGCCGTCTGAGGCGGCACTGCGTACTTCATCGGCTGGGTGATGAACTTCCGGGGGCTGGTCGCTGCCCAATGCCGGGCAGATAATCTGCTCTTGCCTTTGGTATCGATCTTCATTCACCAGGAGTCGTCCATGATGAAAGCCTCAGTGTCCGCAATCGCCGCCGTACTTCTTGTCAGCCTTGCCGGGGCCGCCTCCGCGCAAGCGTTGAAGCCCGAGGAAATGATCAAGTTCCGCAAGTCCGGTTACAGCTTCATGTCCTGGAACATGGGCAAGATCAAAGCCAACTTGGAGGGTGATTTCAACAAGGATCAGGTGGCTGCCGCGGCCAATCTGGTTGCGGCAACCGCCAATTCGGGCATGGGTGCGCTATTCGGCCCGGGCACCGACAAGGAGGTCGCCGGCGAAAAGACGCGGGTCAAGCCTGAGTTCTTCGAGCAGCCCGACAAGGTCAAGGAACTGGCCATGAACTTCGCCAAGGAAGCCAACGCGTTGGCCAAAGTCGCCGCCTCAGGAGATGCTGCTGCGGTCAAGGCGCAGTTCGGGAAGACGGGCGGGACGTGCAAGGCCTGCCACGACGAGTTTCGCAAGAACTGATACAGATCTGGAGCTCGTCAGGGGGCTGGTGAGTCGCCGGCCCTTACCAGGCGGGCGTTGAGGTCGCCTTCTCGACGGCCGCTGCAGGGCGCTCCAGCCACGGGCCTGAGACCGCATATACGGCGCCCAGCGCGATCGCGAGCGTTACGACAAAGGCGATGATGCCGCCCCCGGTGGCCGATTTTCCGTGTCCCGCCTGAACGTCTTTCCAGCCCGTAAGCATCGGTTTCACCAGGTTGTCCTTCTTGATCTTGGCGTAAAAGAAGATGGCGCCAAGATGAAGCGCGATCAAGGCTACGAGCAGGTTGATCGACCATTTGTGAATGCCGGTCAGCCAGTCGCTCATCGACTTCTCGATCAAGTGAAATAGCGGTCCCTGGAACGCGATGTCGTCATTGCCGAAAAGCCCGGTGCCGACTTGAATGCAGATCAGGACGAGGAGGGCGAGGACGGACAGCGCGCCAAGCGGATTGTGCCCGACGCCGGTCCAACGCCCGTTCAGGTGGGCTCGCAGCGAAGTGGGCGAGGGGATGAAGCTGGCGAAACGCGCATGGCTCGAACCGACGAGACCCCAGACGATGCGAAAAACGATCGTCCCGAAAATGGCAAGTCCGATCTTGCCGTGCCATTCGATAGCGCCGCCGCCGATCTTTCCGGTGGCGACGGCCGCGACGATCAGGACCACCAGCAGCCAGTGAAACACTCTCGTCGGCAGGTCCCAGACTTTGATGCGTTCCATTTTCATGCCTCGGTCCTTGCGTGCGGAAGTCGTCAGTCCAAAATAGTACGGGCGCCGACTGGCGCCCGTAAAGTCTATCGCTCGATCCTGAGCTTGAATTCAGGTTTCGCCGATCGGAAAAAGCTTCAACTCTTAAACGACGGCGCCGTCCTTGTTGGCACCTTCGATCGGCTTGTTGATCTTGACAAAGTTCTCGCGCGAAACACCGAGCCACATGACCAGCGGACTGGCGACCAGGACCGACGAGTAGATGCCGAAGCAAATGCCGATGGTCAGCGCGACAGCAAAATAGTGCAGCGTCTCACCGCCGAAGAGCAACATCGAAAGCACCATCAGCTGCGTTGAGCCGTGGGTGATGACGGTGCGCGAAATGGTGCTGGTGATGGCGTGGTCGAGAACCTGCGGCGTGGTCAGGCCGCGTACCTTCTTGAACGTTTCGCGTACCCGGTCGAAGACCACGACCGATTCGTTAACCGAGTAGCCGAGAACGGCGAGGACGGCGGCGAGAACCGGCAGCGAAAACTCCCACTGGAAGAAGGCGAAGAAGCCAAGGATGATCACTACGTCATGCAGGTTGGCGATGATCGCCGACACGGCGAAGCGCCACTCAAAGCGTATCGCCAGGTAGACGACGATGCCGATGACGACGAGCAGGAGTGCCAACGAGCCATTTTCTGCGAGTTCCTTGCCGACCTGCGGACCGACGAACTCGACGCGGCGGAGCGTTGCCCCTGGAGCTTCGGCGTCGAGCGCGGCCATGACCGATTCGCCGATCTTTGCCGAGTTCTGCTCTTCCTTGAGCGGCAGGCGGATCATCACGTCCTGGCTGGAGCCGAAGTTCTGCACGGCGATGTCGGTGTAACCGGCCTTGGTCAGTCCGCCCCGGATTTTCTCAAGATTGGCCGCCTGGGCATAGTTCACTTCGATCAGCGTGCCGCCGGAAAACTCGACCGAGAGATGCAGTCCGTTATAGAACAGAAAAAATACCGACAACAGGAAGGTGAGCAACGAGATGACGTTGAACACCAGCGCGTGGCGCATGAACGGGATATCTTTTTTAAAGCGGAAGAATTCCATCTTCGTACGTCCTTATTTGGCTGATGCCGCAGTGGTCTTGTTGCCGGGCTTCCAGATCTGGCCGATCGACAGCGATTCGAGCTTGCGACGGCGGCCGTAGATCAGGTTGATCATCGCGCGCGAGACGACGACTGAGGAGAACAGCGAGGTCAGAATGCCCAGGCAATGCACGACGGCAAAGCCGCGCACCGGGCCTGAGCCGAAGATCAGCAAGGCGATGCCGGCAATCAGCGTGGTGATGTTCGAGTCAATGATCGTGTCGAAAGCCCGGTCGTAGCCGGTATGGATCGCTGCTTGCGGTGTCGCTCCGTTACGCAGTTCATCGCGAACGCGTTCGTTGATCAGCACATTCGAGTCGATCGCCATGCCCAAGGTCAGCGCGATTGCCGCGATACCCGGTAGCGTCAGCGTGGCTTGCAGCAACGAGAGCAGCGCGATCAGGAACAGGAGGTTTGAGGCGAGCGCGAGGACCGATACGACACCAAACAGCATGTAGTAGCCGATCATGAACACCGAAATGGCAATGAAACCCCACATCGTCGAGTGGAAGCCCTTCTTGATGTTCTCGGCGCCGAGGCTCGGGCCGATGGTGCGTTCCTCGATGATTTCCATCGGTGCCGCGAGCGAACCGGCACGGAGCAGCAGTGCCGTGTCGTTGGCTTCGATGGTACTCATGCTGCCCGAAATCTGAACGCGTCCGCCGGCAATTTCGGTGCGGATGACCGGCGCGGTGATGACCTCGCCTTTGCCCTTTTCGATGAGCAGGATGGCCATACGCTTGCCGACGTTTTCGCGCGTGATGTCCTTGAAGATGCGCGAGCCGGCCGAGTCGAGGCTGAGATGCACCGCCGGTTCCTGGTTCTGGCTATCGAATCCGGCTTGCGCGTCGGTCAGTCGGTCGCCCGTCAGTACCACCAGCTTCTTGACGAGCAGCGGGCGTCCGCCGCGTTCGACATAGAGCTCGGTGCCAAAGGGAACCTGGCCGCCGATGGCGGTTTCGAGCAGGCCTGGCGTGTCATCGACCATGCGAATCTCGAGCGTCGCGGTACGGCCGAGGATGTCCTTGGCCTTCGCGGTGTCCTGCACGCCGGGCAGCTGGACCACAATGCGATCCGCGCCTTGTTGCGTGATCACGGGTTCAGCGACACCGAGTTCGTTGATCCGGTTGTGCAGCGTGCCCATGTTCTGCTTGACCGCCAGCTCCTGAATTTGCTTGATCGCCGTCGGTTTCAGCGTGGCGGTCAACTTGAGATCGCTTGCTTCGCCCTGATCGACCAGTTGCAGGTCCGGCTGGTTGTCTTCCAGGACGATTCGGGCCTTGGTGCGCGTATCTTCGTCGCGGAAACGCAGCGTGATGCGTTCGCCGTCGCGGTTGATGCCGCCGTGGCGGATGTTTTTGTCGCGCATCAGGCTGCGCAGATCGGCGCTCATCGAATCGAGCCGCTTCGTCAGCGCACCCTTCATGTCGATCTGAAGGAGGAAATGCACGCCGCCGCGTAAGTCGAGACCGAGATACATCGGCAATGCATGCAGGTTGGTTAGCCACTGGGGCGAACTCGAAAGCAGATTCAGCGCAACAACGTATTGCGGATCGGCGGCGTCCGGGTTGAACGTCTTTTCGAGCAGGTCCTTCGCCTTCAGCTGCGTATCGGTGTCCTGCAAGCGAACCTTGACCCCGCTGGTGTCGAAGAAGGTGCCGTTATGCGCGATGCCTGCGTCCTTGAGGGACGTCTCGACGCGCTCCAGCGTCTTCAGATCAACCTTGAGCGTCGCCTTGGCGCTGGAAACCTGGACGGCCGGCGATTCGCCAAAGAAGTTGGGTAGGGTGTAGATGAAGCCGATCATCAGCGCGAAAGCAACGATGGCGTATTTCCAGAGCGGATAGCGGTTCATGTAGGTGGTTTTTGAAATTAGGAAAGGTGAGTGTCTGCGTCAAAAGCAAAGAAGCGCCTGTTAGGGCGCTTCCGGATGCCGTGGCTCACAGATTTTTCAGGGTGCCTTTGGGTAGTACCAGGGAAACAGCTGACTTCTGAAGCTGGATCTCGACTTTGTCGGCCACTTCGACGGAGAGGAAGTCGTCGCCGACCTTGGCGACGCGACCGGCGATGCCGCCCTGGGTCACCACTTCGTCACCCTTGGACAGAGCGGCGATCAGTGCCTTATGCTCCTTGGCCTTTTTCATTTGGGGACGAATCATCAGGAAGTAGAGCACGCCGAACATCAGGATGATCGGCAGGAATTCCATGAGGCCGCCCATCGGGCCGGCAGCGGCGGCGGTTTGAGCGTAGGCATTGCTGATCAGCACATTCATCTCCTAGATAGAAAAATACGGGTAAACGTCGAAAAATAAGCGGACTATTGTAGCACTCTGGCCTGTTCACTGCGCTCGGCATGGAAGCGTGCGACAGTATCGGAGAGTTTGCCGGCGACGATCGCCTCGCGCAGTTCGCGCATCAGCACCTGGTAGTAATGCAGGTTGTGAATCGTGTTGAGTTGTGACCCCAGGATTTCACCGATACGGTGCAGATGGTGCAGGTAGGCACGCGAGAAGTTGCGGCAGGTATAGCACTCGCAGGTTTCGTCGAGCGGACGTGGGTCGTTCTTGTGCTGGGCGTTCTTGATCTTGATATCGCCGAAGCGGGTAAACAGGTGCCCGTTGCGCGCGTTGCGCGTCGGCATCACGCAGTCGAACATGTCGATGCCGGTCTGCACGCCATGCACGAGATCTTCCGGTGTGCCGACGCCCATCAGGTAGCGCGGCTTGTCCTGCGGCAGGCGCGGCGTGGTATGCGCCAGGATTCGCGCCATTTCTTCCTTGGGCTCGCCAACGGAAAGACCGCCGATGGCGAATCCGTTGAAGTCGATTTCGTGCAACGCGGCGAGCGATTCATCGCGCAGATCTTCGTACATGCCGCCCTGAACGATGCCGAACAGCGCATTGCTGTTGCCGAGCCGGTTGTGCTCGTCGCGCGAACGTTGCGCCCAGCGCAGCGACAGCCGCATCGATTTGGCCGCTTCGTCCAGGGTTGCGGGGTAGGGTGTGCATTCGTCGAAGATCATCACGATGTCGGAATTCAGCGTGTGCTGAATCCGCATCGATTCTTCCGGCGTGAGAAACAGCTTGTTGCCATTGATCGGCGACGAGAACTTGACGCCTTCCTCGGTGATCTTGCGCAGCGCGCCAAGCGAGAAGACCTGGAAGCCGCCCGAGTCGGTCAGGATCGGCTTGTCCCAGCCCATGAACTTGTGCAACCCGCCATGTGCGGCAATGACTTCCAGTCCCGGCCGTAACCAAAGGTGAAAAGTGTTGCCAAGACAGATCTGCGCACCGATTTCATTGAGGTCGCGTGGCGTCATAGCCTTGACCGTGCCATAGGTTCCGACCGGCATGAAGACCGGTGTTTCGACGACGCCGTGCGCCAGCGTGAGACGTCCGCGGCGTGCGGCGCCATCGGTCGTGAGAAGTTCAAATTGCATCGTTCTGTCTTTCGAGGAGCATGGCATCGCCATAGCTGAAGAATCGGTATCGTTCCGCGACTGCGTGGCAATAGGCATTGCGGATCGTTTCGCTGCCGGCAAAGGCGGAGACAAGCATCAGCAGGGTCGATTTGGGTAGGTGAAAATTGGTGATCAGGCGATCGACGACTCGGAATCGATAGCCCGGGGTGATGAAGATATCCGTTTCCGCTTTCCCCGCGCGCAGTTCGCCGCCTTGCGCTGCGGATTCAAGCGCGCGCAGGCTGGTGGTGCCGACCGCGATGACCCGGCCTTTTTGCTCTCGCGTGCGCTTGATGGCGGCCACGGTGGCTTCCGGAATCTCGAAGCGTTCGGAGTGCATGCGGTGTTCGGCGATGTGGTGCACGCGCACCGGCTGGAACGTGCCGGCGCCGACGTGCAGCGTCAGCCACGCCAGGTCCACGCCTTGCGCAGCGAGTTGGTCGAGCAGCGGCGCGTCGAAATGGAGGCCCGCCGTCGGGGCTGCCACGGCGCCTACATTCTGCGCAAAGACCGTCTGGTAGCGTGCTTCATCCTCGACTTCGACCGAATGCGCGATGTACGGTGGGAGTGGCAAGCGCCCATGTTGCTCGATCAGGGCATACAGATCGCCCGGACCTTCCAGTTCCAGCGCGAAAAACTCGGAGGCGGCGCCGGTGCGGCCGGTCGTCCGGAGCGTGAATGCGTCTTCCACGATGATCCGGTTGCCCGGCTTCGGCGACTTGCTGGCGCGAATCTGCGCTACCGCACGGCGCGCATCGCTGATCCGCTCGATCATGATTTC
>JAGNOM010000404.1 GCA_017990155.1 Propionivibrio sp.
ACCGAGATGTCTTTCTCGGCACGCGCGCCGAGGTGCAAGAGCAGCGTCGCGTCGCCGCCGTCGTCGAGGATCATGTTCGAGTAACCGCCGTCGGTCCACTCAAAGATGCGGTGCGTGTAATCCCAGTAATCCGGAAGCGACTCGCCCTTGACGGCAAAAACGGGGATGCCGGCGGCGGCGATGGCGGCGGCGGCGTGGTCCTGCGTTGAGAAGATGTTGCACGAGGCCCAGCGCACTTCGGCGCCGAGCGCCACCAGCGTCTCGATCAGCACGGCGGTCTGGATCGTCATGTGCAGCGAACCGGTGATGCGCGCGCCCTTGAGCGGCAGGGTCTTCGCGAATTCCTCGCGAATGGCCATCAGGCCCGGCATTTCGGTTTCGGCGATGCGGATTTCCTTGCGGCCCCAGTCGGCGAGCGCAAGATCGGCAATGACGTAGTCGGTGAATTTTTCAGCCACAGTAAACTCCTTACGAACTGTGACCGGGGGGAAGCGGTGTGGTGTACTGCGATCCGGTGGAAAACCCGGCTCACCCGTCTTCCCGTGCCCGGCACGGGTTAATGGATGAGCGCCGTTTAAGGTTCCGAGCCTGAAACTGGCGAACGTCAGTTTTGCAGCGCTCCTCGGATAAGCTGCGGATTATACGCGGTAATTTGCCGCTTGAAAAACGTCGGCTACCAGGGGTTTCCAGGCAGCCCGGACCACAGTTCGTTGAGATCCGGGAAATTCCACTTGGCCGGGTCTTCCCGGCTGGCGATCTTGTCGGTGCATTCGGGGCGCGACAGGTCGACGATCTCGGGCTTGATGCGGGCATCGGAGCGCGTCGAGTAAAACACCTTGATGCTCGGCGTCAGCAGCGATTTCGGTGACTGCTCGATGACCAGTCCCAGGCGGCCGGACTTGAGCTTGACCAGCGATCCGATCGGGTAGATGCCCAGGCTCTTCACGAAGGCCTGAAAAACCGTCGGGTCGAAATGGCCGTTGGCCCATTCGGCCATCCGGCGCAGCGATTCGGCCGGGTCCCAGCCCACCTTGTACGGCCGGTCGGAGGTGATCGCGTCATAAACGTCGCAGACCGCGCCCATCTTGGCGTACAGGCTGATTTCGGCGTCCTTGAGCCGCTTGGGGTAGCCCGATCCGTCGGTCTTCTCGTGGTGATGGAGGACGACGTCGTGTGCGATGACATTGGTGCAGTTGCTTTCCTTCAGCAGCTTGTAGCCTTCTTCCGGGTGTTTCTTGATGATGGCGAATTCTTCGTCGGTCAGCTTTCCCGGTTTGTTGAGCACGTCCATCGGCATCAGCGCCTTGCCGAGGTCGTGCAGCAGGCCGGCGATGCCTGCGGACTGCGTTTCCGCTTCGTCGAGGCCGAGCTGTTTGGCGAGCGCCACCATCAGCGCGCAGACGGCGACGGAGTGCATGTAGGTGTAATCGTCCGCCACCTTGAGGCGCGCGAGGCTGATCAGCGCGGTTGGATTGCGACTGACCGAGTCGGAAATTTCTTCAACAAGCTTTTGCGCGCCGGCGGTGTCGACGGCCTTGCCCATGCGCGCTTCCTGAAACATGGAGGTGACCGCGCGCTTCGATTGGGCGCAGATTCTGGCCGCCCGCGCGAATTCGGCGGAAGCCGGAACCGGCGCAATTTCCCGTTGCACCGCGGCCGCGCGACTCAGTTCTTGATCAACCTGTGCTTCGGATTCTGCTTCTGAGACTGCGCTTTCGCCCGGCGCGACATCCAGCCCCTTGGCGTTGTCGATCCACACTTCCTTGATGCTGCTTTCCAGAATGCGCTCGATATCCCTTGGGTCGGTGATGACGAAAGCCGAGCGCCAGAACGGGTGCTCCATCCAGGAACCGCAGAATTCCTTGAGATGCATGCCGACCTTGAGTTGGTTGACGCTGATTTTCTTGAGCATGGTCTGCTTAGGCGGAAAGGTGAATGGCGACGATCTTACTACGTTTGGAATAGGGGTTTTCCGGCCGTAGGTACTGAAAAGACGAAAGGGCCTTGCGGCCCTTTCGTGGGGTTCAGCGTCTGAATCAGAGTCCGGCGTCGGCTTTCAGCGCGGCTGCCTTGTCGATCGCTTCCCAGGTGAACTCCGGCTCTTCGCGGCCGAAGTGGCCGTAGGCGGCGGTCTTGGTGTAGATCGGGCGCAGCAGGTTGAGCGTCTGGATGATGCCTTTCGGACGCAAATCAAAATGGCGACCGATCAGTTCGACGATCTTCTCGTCGGCGATCTTGCCTGTACCGAAGGTCTCGACCATCAGCGATACTGGCTTGGCAACACCGATGGCGTAGGCGATCTGGACTTCGCAGCGGTCGGCGAGGCCGGCGGCAACGACGTTCTTGGCGACGTAGCGTGCGGCGTAGGCCGCCGAGCGGTCAACCTTGGACGGGTCCTTGCCCGAGAATGCGCCGCCACCGTGGCGTGCCATGCCGCCGTAGGTGTCGACGATGATCTTGCGGCCAGTCAGGCCGCAGTCGCCGTGTGGGCCGCCGACCACAAAGCGTCCGGTCGGGTTGACCAGGTAGCGGGTCTTGTCGGTCAGCAACTCCTTCGGCAGCACTGGCGCGATGATTTCTTCGATTACGGCATCGGAGATTTGTGCGTGTGAGACGTCCGGGTCGTGTTGCGTCGAAATGACGACGGTATCGATCGAGACCGGCTTGCCGTCAACGTAGTGGACCGAGAGCTGGCTCTTGGCATCCGGACGCAGCCAGGGCAGGCGGCCGTCCTTGCGGACTTCGGCCTGGCGCTGCATGAGGCGGTGCGCGTAGTAGATCGGCAGCGGCATCAGCGACGGCGTCTCGTTGCAGGCATAGCCGAACATCAGGCCCTGGTCACCAGCGCCCTGGTCGAGGTCGAGGCCCTGGCCTTCGTTGACGCCTTGGGCGATGTCGGGCGACTG
>JAGNOM010000099.1 GCA_017990155.1 Propionivibrio sp.
GACAAAACCCCTGCAAGTCAAAAGCTTGCAGGGGTTTTTATTTTTCGCGCGGGAATGCGAGGGTTGAACCATTGCCCGTGTGCTTTGCCCTACTGCAATCTTTGCACAATCCAAATCGAATCGCCTTGCTATGAATACAGTCAGTACGGATATGTTGGCAGTGCGACCCAAGCCGCTTTTTTCCTATCGAAAGTACTGGGCGAAACGCTTTGGAATCGCTCCGTTTTTGCCAATGTCGCGTGCCGAGATGGACGCGCTTGGCTGGGACTCTTGCGACATTATCCTGGTGACCGGCGATGCCTATATCGATCATCCGAGTTTTGGCATGGCGCTCGTCGGGCGTCTGCTGGAGGCGCAGGGGTTTCGCGTGGGGATCATTGCCCAGCCGGACTGGCATTCTGCAAAAGCGTTTCGGGCGCTCGGCAAACCGAACCTGTTTTTTGGCGCGACGGCCGGCAATATGGATTCGATGGTCAATCGCTATACGTCGGACCGAAAGATACGGTCGGATGACGCCTACACGCCGAATGCCGAACCAAACAAACGTCCGGATCGGGCGGTGGTTGTTTATGCACAACGTTGCCGGGAGGCGTATCCCGATTCAAACATTGTCATCGGGTCGATCGAAGCCAGTTTGAGGCGGATAGCGCACTACGATTACTGGTCAGACAAGGTTCGGCGTTCGGTGCTTCCTGACTCGAAGGCTGACATGCTCATCTTCGGGAGTGCGGAGAGAGCAATCGTGGCGCTGGCGCATCGTCTGGCGGCCGGGGAGCCGATTTCCGAAATACGCGATCTGCGCGGCACGGCTTTTATGGTGCCGCGCGGTTGGTTGCCGAGTGCGGAGTGGTCTGAAATCGATTCGACCGATGTCGACACCCCGGGGCCGCTTATTCGTCATGCCGATCCCTATGCGATGGAACCGGAGGCGGGTAAGGGAACTTCCTGCGTATCGGACGCGAGTCGCGTCGACTCCAGTAAGTCGGGTGTGAAGACGATCGAGTTCAAGATGTCGGGAAAGGCCTTCTCGCGAATGCCTAAGCTTGATCGGCATCGGACGGCGATCCGTCTTCCTTCCTATGAGCAGGTAAAAGATGATCCAGTCCTTTACGCCCACGCGTCGCGGACCTTTCATCTCGAGTCGAACCCTGGTAACGCCAGAGCGCTGATCCAGGCGCATGGCGAGCGCGATGTGTGGCTCAATCCGCCGCCGACGCCCCTGGCGACGCCTGAGATGGACAGTGTTTTTGCCTCGCCCTTCCAGCGTAGGCCACATCCGTCGTACGGCGACGCCAAGATTCCGGCGTTTGAGATGATCCGTTTCTCGATCAACATCATGCGCGGGTGTTTCGGTGGTTGCACTTTCTGTTCGATCACGGAACACGAAGGGCGAATCATCCAGAGTCGCTCCGAAGAATCGATTCTTCATGAGATCGAGGAGATACGAGACAAGACGCCCGGCTTCACCGGTACCATTTCCGACCTCGGCGGACCGACGGCCAACATGTATCGACTGGCGTGCAAGGATCCGAAGATCGAATCCTCATGCCGCAGGCTTTCCTGTGTTTTTCCCGGGATCTGCGAGAACCTGAATACCGACCATGCGCCGCTCGTCCAGCTTTACCGCAAGGCGCGAGCTATCAAGGGTGTGAAGCGGGTGCTGATCGGCTCGGGGTTGCGTTACGACCTGGCCGTGCGTTCGCCGGAATACGTCAAGGAGCTTGTTCAGCACCACGTTGGCGGCTACCTGAAAATTGCGCCGGAGCATACGGAAGCGGGGCCGCTGGCGCACATGATGAAACCGCCGATTTCGAGCTATGACGCCTTCAAGGCAATGTTCGACAAATTCTCGAAGGAAGCCGGCAAGGAGCAGTACCTGATCCCGTACTTTATCGCCGCGCATCCCGGAACAACCGATCTGGATATGCTCAATCTGGCGCTCTGGCTCAAGCGCAACAACTTCCGGCTCGATCAGGTGCAGACTTTCTTGCCGACGCCGATGGCAATTGCGACAGCCATGTATCACACCCAGCGCAATCCGCTGAAGAAAGTGGGCCGCCAGTCAGAGGCGGTCGAGACGGTTCGCGCCAGCCGCATGCGCAAATTGCACAAGGCCTTCCTGCGCTATCACGATCCGGAGAACTGGCCGCTGCTGCGCGACGCACTCAGGCAGATGGGGCGCGCCGATCTGATTGGTAATGGCAAGAAGCAGTTGATTCCGGGTTTTCAGCCTGCTGGCACGGGTTTGCGTTATCAGGAGCATCGTCATCCGAAAGCCTCGCCAAGAGCACCCGTGCGTTTTCAGGAGAAGTCGGTCAGGAAACGGTGAGCGATCTCTTGTGCGCGAATCAACCCACTTTTCGATCCACAATTAGTTTCTGCGGCGTCACATCCGAGCGCTTCGCTGTGCTAGAATTGCCGCCTTTTATCAAAGAGTTACCTCAATATGTCCCGTTCCGTTCGTAACATTGCGATTATTGCTCACGTCGACCACGGCAAGACGACGCTGGTTGACAAGCTGCTGCATCAGGCTGGTTCCTTCTCCGCGCACCAGCACGTTGCAGAACGTGTGATGGACTCGAACGATCTCGAAAAGGAACGGGGCATCACGATTCTGGCCAAGAATTTGGCGGTTGATTACAAGGGCGTGCACATCAACATCGTCGACACCCCAGGGCACGCGGACTTCGGCGGTGAAGTCGAACGCGTGCTGTCGATGGTCGATGGTGTGTTACTGCTTGTCGATGCCGTTGAAGGCCCGATGCCGCAGACACGCTTTGTGACCAAGAAGGCGCTGGCGCTTGGTTTGAAGCCGATCGTCGTGGTCAACAAGGTCGACCGTGATGGTGCGCGTCCGGACTGGGTGGTCGATCACACGTTCGACCTTTTCGACAAGCTGGGTGCGACCGATGAACAGCTCGATTTTCCGGTGATCTACGCTTCGGCGATCAATGGCTATGCCACGCGTGACTTGGCGAATCCTTCGCCCGACATGCGTCCCATGTTCGACGCTATTCTTGAACACGTTCCGCCGCCTCACGCCGACAATATCGATGGTCCGCTGCAGTTGCAGATTTCGGCGCTCGACTATTCCTCTTACGTGGGGCGTATCGGTATTGGCCGCGTTCAGCGCGGTCGCTTGAAGCCGGCGCAGCAGATTACCGTCATGTACGGTCAGCCTGATGCCGACGGGAAATTTGAGCACGGCGCGCCGAAAAACGCGAAAGTGAATCAGATCTTCGGTTTCCGGGGTATCGAGCGGGTCTCGCTGGATGAGGCGGTCGCTGGTGATATCGTCCTCGTCACGGGGATCGAAGAGCTCTCGATTGGCTGCACGATTGTCGAGAATGACAAGGCCGAAGCTTTGCCGATGCTCAAGATCGACGAACCGACCCTGAATATGACCTTTATGGTCAACAACTCGCCGTATGCCGGCACCGAAGGCAAGTTCGTCACCAGCCGCCAGATTCGTGAGCGCCTGAACAAGGAACTGCTGACCAATATGGCGCTGCGTGTCGAAGAGACCAGCGAAACGGACTCGTTCATGGTTTCCGGTCGCGGCGAGCTGCATTTGACGATTCTGCTTGAGACGATGCGCCGTGAAGGGTTCGAGCTGGCTGTCGGGCGTCCGAAGGTGATCTACAAGATGATCGACGGTGTTGAGTGCGAGCCTTACGAAATGCTCACGCTGGATATCGAAGAGGCGCATCAGGGCGGCATCATGGAGGCGCTCGGCTATCGTAAGGGCGATTTGCAGGACATGGTTTCCGATGGTCGCGGTCGCGTCCGCCTCGAATACCGGATTCCGGCTCGCGGTCTGATCGGCTTTCAGGGCGAGTGCATGAACCTGACGCGCGGAACGGGGCTGATGAGCCACGTGTTTGACGAATACGCACCAGTCAAGGGCGATATGCCCGGTCGTCGCAATGGTGTGCTGATTTCTGCCGAACACGGCGAGGCCGTGGCTTATGCGCTGTGGAAGCTGCAGGACCGTGGTCGCATGTTTGCCGTTCCGGGTGATCGTCTCTATGAAGGTATGATCATCGGCATCCACTCGCGCGATAACGATCTCGTCGTTAATCCGATCAAGGGCAAGCAGCTGACCAATGTACGTTCGTCCGGGACCGACGAAGCCGTGCGTCTGGTGCCGGCGGTCGAGGTAACGCTGGAGAGTGCCGTCGAGTTCATCGACGATGACGAACTGGTTGAGATCACGCCGAAGAGTATCCGTATGCGCAAGCGCCATCTCATCGAACACGAGCGTCGTCGCGCGAGCCGTTCCGAAGGTTGATTCAGAGGTTTGAGGTGACTGCCCCCTGCGAGGCAAACAGGGGGCGCGTCTCCAGATTGCATGCCGTGGAAACCACTGTTTATGGGGCTCTTCACGGCATTGTGTTGTGGATTCCCAATTGGCGTGGGCTTCAGCCCGGTGAAGACACCGATTGATCTGCAATCGCTGGTGAGTACCGGTGAGTTGTCAGGCCTGGCGAATGTCGTTGGTGGTGTGAGGCTAACGCGGGTCCGACATCGTTTGGTGGCTAGAATCCGGGGTAAAATCCATCCATGAGTTATCAAGTACTGGCGCGTAAGTGGCGTCCGAAAACCTTTGAAAGCCTGGTCGGACAAGAGCATGTCGTTCGTGCTTTGACGCATGCGCTGACCGATCAGCGTTTGCATCACGCCTATCTGTTTACAGGGACGCGCGGTGTCGGCAAGACGACCTTGGCGAGAATTCTGGCCAAGTCGTTCAATTGCGAGACAGGTATTACAGCGACTCCGTGTGGTGTCTGCTCGGCTTGTACCGAGATCGATACCGGGCGTTTTGTCGATCTGCTTGAAGTGGATGCGGCAACCAATACCAAGGTCGACGAGATGCGGCAGCTTCTCGAAAACGCTGTTTATGCGCCAACACGCGGCCGCTTCAAGGTCTACGTGATCGACGAGGTGCACATGCTCTCGAACTCGGCCTTCAACGCGATGCTGAAGACGCTGGAGGAGCCGCCCGAGCACGTGAAATTCATTCTGGCGACGACCGACCCGCAAAAGATCCCGGTGACGGTGTTGTCGCGTTGTCTGCAGTTCAATCTCAAGCAGATGACGCCTCCGTTGATTGCAGGCCATCTGAAGCATATTCTCGGCGTCGAAGGGATTAACGCGGAGCCTGGCGCACTGAATCTGCTTTCGCGTTCGGCGTCGGGCAGTATGCGCGACGCATTGTCCCTGCTTGATCAGGCGATTGCGCACGGTGCCGGCAAGGTCGAGGAAGTACAGGTGCGCGAGATGCTTGGCACCGTTGATCTCGACTACCTGTTCTCGATTCTCGGCGCGCTGGTGGCAGGTGATGTGGCCGGAATGCTGGAGGTTGCAGACGATATGTCGACGCGCAGTCTGTCGTTCGACGCTGCGTTGCAGGAACTATCCAGTCTGCTGACACGTGTGCAGGTTGCACAACTGGCGCCGCAAGCAATCGCTGACGATCTTCCCGAGCGTGGGCGACTTCTCTCTCTGGCGCAGCAACTGGAACCGGAATTTGTTCAACTTGCGTACCAGATCGCGGTTCATGGGCGCAAGGAGTTGCCGCTCGCTCCTGATGAGCAAGCGGGATTCGTGATGACCCTGCTGCGTTTGTACACCTTCCGTCCGGCGCTTCCCAGTGATTCGCCTGTATCGTTTTCGTCGGCACCGGTTGCGAAGGCGAAAGCAGTTGAGCGTCCTGCGGCAGTCGCGGAACAGGCCCTGCCGGATGTGGTTGCGACCGTTTTATCTCAAGTGGAGCGTCGCGCGGATGAGACTGAGTCATTGCAAGCTGAAGTGCCTATCGTCCCACCTTCAGAGGTCGATATCCCGGTGGTGTCTCGGGAGGCGGCTGTTCCGGCGAGCGACGACTGGCACGAGATCCTGGCGGCTCTTAAACTGAGCGGGATGGCGCGCGAACTCGGCCAGCATTGTGAAATGCGACGGCTGGAAGGTGGGCAAATCGAGCTTTGTCTCTCGCCGGCTCATCGCCATCTGCAAATCAAGCCAGCGCAGGATAAATTGCAGCAGTCGCTGGCAGAATACTTTGGCCGGGCCATGCAATTGATTATCCGGCTCGATGATGTGGCTGGTGATACACCGGCAGCAGTCGCGCAACGCAGGCGAAACGAGCAGCAGGAACGCGCGGTGGAGTCTGTCGAGCAGGATGGTTTTGTGCGCGAGGTCATTGATCTGTTCGATGCGACGCTCGTTGAATCGTCCATAAAACCTGTTTAACAACATAACCTTAAAGGCAAGAACCATGATGAAGGGCGGAATTGCTGGCCTGATGAAACAGGCTCAGCAAATGCAGGAAAACATGAAGAAGGCGCAGGAGCAACTGGCGCTGGTCGAGATAGAGGGCCAGTCGGGGGCGGGTATGGTGAAGGTAACGATGACCTGCTCGCACGATGTGCGCCGTGTAACGATCGATCCATCGGTCATGGACGACAAGGAAATGCTCGAGGACCTGGTCGCAGCGGCTGTCAACGACGCCATGCGCCGCGCCGAACAGGTTTCGCAGGAAAGAATGGCCGGCTTTACGGCAGGCCTCAATCTCCCGGCTGGAATGAAACTGCCATTCTGATGTCGACGCCATCCAGCCTCGAGTCCCTGATCGAGGCGCTGCGCTGTCTGCCGGGAATCGGTCCGAAATCGGCTCAGCGCATGGCTTATTACCTCATGCAGCGCGATCGGTCGGGGGCCCGGAATCTGGCCGATGCGTTGCAGCTTGCACTTGGCGCATTGCGCCACTGCCAGCGATGCAATACTTTCACTGAAGCGGAGGTTTGCGAACGTTGTCTTTCGAGCAAGCGCGATGCCAGTCTCTTGTGTGTCGTCGAAACGCCGGTCGACATGAACATGATGGAGCAGACGCACGCCTATTCCGGTCTTTACTACGTTTTGATGGGACGGGTGTCGCCGCTTGACGGGATCGGGCCGCGCGAATTGCAGTTGGAGCAGTTACTGGCGCGGGCGTGTGACGGTAGTGTGCAGGAAGTCATTTTGGCAACCAATTTCACGAACGAAGGCGAAGTTACGGCCCACTATCTGACTGAAATGCTCAACAGCCGGGGTGTTCGTGTTTCCAGGATTGCTCGCGGTGTACCCGTTGGCGGGGAACTTGAATACGTTGATCCGGGGACTCTGGCGCAGGCCATGCGCGAACGAAGATCGCTTGTGGATTAGGGCCTTAGCGGCCTGCCCCCTTCATTCCGATAGGGATTTAGCGTATAGTCCGATACTTATGTTTGATAGTAGGTTATTTCGTTCAGAGGATCCGCACGATGAGCACAACAAGCAAAGTGGATTGCGGCAGACGGCGGTTAATTATCGCCACTGCGGCTATCGGCGGAGCGGGGGCCGTGACCGCGCTGGTGCCCTTTCTCTCCAGCATGCTTCCATCCGAACGAGCCAAAGCTGCCGGAGCGCCGGTTGAAGTCGATGTCAGTAACCTTGCATCAGGGCAGATGATTACCGTCGAATGGCGTGGAAAACCGGTCTGGATTTTTAATCGCAACCAGGAAATGCTAGACACGTTATCTGCACTTGATACAGCGGTTGCCGACCCGGCTTCAGAAGCCATGCAGCAACCCGATTACTGCAAGAACAAAACGCGTTCGATCAAGCCCAATCTCCTGGTTGCGGTCGGTATTTGTACGCACTTGGGGTGTTCGCCTTCCTCGAAGTTCAAGAAGGGTCAAGAGGAAGGGATGGCTGCGGATTGGCCTGGTGGTTTTCTTTGCCCCTGCCATGGTTCGACGTTCGATTTTGCCGGCCGCGTTTACAAGAACAAACCGGCCCCGACTAACCTCGAAGTGCCGCCACACACGTATCTCAGCGATACGCGCATCTTGATCGGCGAAGACGCGAAAGGGGCTTAAGCGATGGGATCGAACAACAGCTACGAAAAGTACAAGTCGGACGGTTCGTTGCAGGGGAATCTGCTGGAGTGGTTTGACGCCCGGTTCCCCATTACGTCGATGTGGCGCAGCCATCTGTCGGAATACTATGCGCCGAAGAATTTCAATTTCTGGTATTTCTTCGGTTCCCTCGCGATCGTAGTTCTGGCTATCCAGATCATCACGGGGATATTTCTCGTCATGTTCTACAAGCCGGATGGTTCGCTGAACGCAAGCGGCATTCCGGTGGCTTTCGCCAGCGTCGAGTACATCATGCGTGATGTGCAGTGGGGGTGGTTGATCCGCTACATGCATTCAACTGGCGCGTCGGCTTTCTTCTTTGTCGTTTATATGCACATGTTCCGAGGCATGCTCTACGGGTCTTACCGCAAGCCGCGCGAGTTGATCTGGGTGTTTGGTGTGCTCATCTTCCTTGTGCTGATGGCAGAAGCGTTCATGGGGTATTTGCTTCCGTGGGGGCAGATGTCGTTCTGGGGTGCTCAGGTGATCGTCAATCTGTTCTCGGCCATTCCTTTGGTTGGTGAGCCGCTTTCGATCTGGATTCGCGGTGACTTCGTGATTGGCGACGCGACGCTTAACCGCTTTTTCTCATTCCATGTCATAGCCGTTCCGCTGGCGTTACTGGGATTGGTGGTCGCACACATCCTTGCGCTGCATGAAGTTGGATCGAACAACCCGGACGGTATCGAGATCAAGGAAAAGGTCGACGCCAAAGGGATCCCGCTGGATGGTATTCCTTTCCATCCGTATTACACGGTCAAGGATATTGTCGGCGTTGTCGTCTTTCTGATTGTTTTTTCAAGCATTG
>JAGNOM010000405.1 GCA_017990155.1 Propionivibrio sp.
ATTTAAGTTCGATTTCCTTCGACATCCGTCTTCACTCTGGGCTCAACAATCCGGGACTTGCGAAACCGGCCACCTTGCTGGCCGAACCGCTTTTCAGCGTAGCAGAGAACGCAGCGGATTGTCATGCCCGTGGCCGCTCAATTCACTCGCCGAGAGCCTGCAAGACCTTTAACGCGTCCCGCGTCTCCGCCACATCGTGAACGCGAAGGATTTGCGCGCCGCGCTGCGCGGCGATCAGAGCAACCGTCACGCTAGCCGAAAGCCGCTGATCGACCGGACGGCCGGTGATCGTTCCCAACATGGATTTGCGCGACATGCCCGCGAGCACGGGCAACCCGGCTTCGCGAAACGTCTTAAAGCGGCGGAGCATTTCCAGATTGTGCTCCAGTGTCTTGCCAAAACCGAAGCCCGGATCAAGCACCAAGCGGTCACGCGTAACGCCCGCATCGACAAGAACAGCCACCCGCTCGCAAAGAAAACGGCTGACTTCGGCGACCACATCGTCGTACTGCGGCGCTTGCTGCATCGTCAACGGCTCGCCCTGCATGTGCATCAGGCACACTGCACAATCGCTGTCGGCAATGGCCTCAATCGCACCCGGTCGACGCAGCGCGTAGATGTCGTTGATCATCGATGCGCCATGAGCAATCGCCGCACGCATCACCTCCGGCTTGTAGGTATCGACGGAAATCGGTACCGGACAACCGGCCAATGCGTCGAGCACGGGCAGCAGGCGATCGAGCTCTTGATCGAGCGATGCTGGGATCGCGCCCGGACGCGATGATTCGGCGCCCAAGTCCAGCAAGTCGGCTCCGGCATCGATCTGACGCAGCGCGTGCGCAACAGCACGCTCGGCGTCTCCCCACAAACCGTCGCCAGAGAAGGAATCAGGCGTCAGATTGACGATACCCATGACCAGTGGACGCTCAAAGGTCAGGTTGAAAGAGCCACAGCGCAACATAGATCTCCGACGTAAAAAAAACCGGAGGCGCTATCCACGCCTCCGGTCAGATGGTCATGCAATTGTTCAGGCTGCGGCCGTCGCACTCGGAGCGGCGTCCGGCGGCGTTTCCGAGGAATCCGGCGCCCTGAATTGCGGTTGCTTCGGCGGACGTGGCGGCTTCCCGGCCATGATGTCATCGATCTGATCTGCATCGATCGTTTCCAGTTCCATCAGCGCCTTGGTCATGGCCTCGACCTTGTCACGGTGTTCTTCGAGAAGCCTGCGCGCCAGCGCGTACTGATCGTCGATGATGCGCCGGATCTCAGAATCCACCTTCTGCATCGTCGATTCGGACATGTTCTTGTGCGTCGTTACCGAGCGCCCGAGGAAAACTTCGCCTTCGTTCTCGCCATAAACCATCGGGCCGAGGACATCCGACATTCCGTAACGCGTGACCATGTCGCGCGCCATTTGCGTCGCACGCTCGAAGTCGTTCGAGGCGCCGGTCGTCATTTGATTCATGAACAGCTCTTCGGCAATGCGTCCACCAAAGAGAACCGCGATACGACTTGAGAGATAGACGCGGTCGTAGGCATAGCGGTCTTCTTCAGGCAACTGCATGGTCAGGCCCAGCGCTCGGCCACGCGGGATGATCGTGACCTTGTGCACTGGGTCGGACTTCGGCACCAGTTTCGCGACAACGGCGTGCCCAGACTCGTGATAAGCCGTATTCAGCTTCTCTTCTTCGTTCATGACCATGCTACGGCGCTCGGCGCCCATCATGATCTTGTCCTTGGCCTTCTCGAAGTCTTCCATATCGACAAGGCGCTTGTTGCCGCGAGCGGCGAACAAGGCCGCCTCATTGACCAGATTAGCCAGATCGGCACCGGAGAAACCCGGCGTGCCGCGCGCGATGATGTCAGCCTTGACGTCAGGCGACAGCGGCACCTTGCGCATGTGAACCACAAGAATCTGTTCGCGACCACGAATATCCGGTAGCGGCACAACGACTTGGCGGTCGAAACGGCCCGGACGCATCAACGCTGGATCAAGAACATCTGGACGGTTGGTCGCCGCAATCACGATGACACCGACGCTGCCCTCAAAACCATCCATTTCAACCAGCATCTGGTTCAAGGTCTGCTCGCGCTCGTCATTCCCGCCGCCGAGTCCGGCGCCGCGCTGACGACCCACCGCATCCAGTTCGTCGATGAAAACAATACAGGGTGCGTGCTTCTTCGCGTTCTCGAACATGTCGCGCACGCGCGCGGCGCCAACGCCAACGAACATTTCAACGAAGTCGGAACCCGAAATTGAGAAGAAAGGCACTTTCGCCTCGCCGGCAATCGCCTTGGCAAGCAAGGTCTTACCTGTCCCCGGGTTGCCCACGAGGAGCACACCCTTGGGAATACGCCCACCAAGCTTCTGGAACTTTGAGGGATCGCGCAAGAAATCCACCAGCTCTGAGACCTCTTCCTTGGCTTCGTCGCAACCTGCGACATCGGCAAAGGTAATGCTATTTGTCGACTCATCAAGCAGACGCGCCTTGCTCTTGCCGAAAGAAAACGCGCCGCCCTTGCCGCCGCCCTGCATCTGGCGCATGAAAAACACCCAGACGCCAATCAGCAACAGCATCGGGAACCAGCTGACGAAAATGCTCATCAGGAAGGACTGCTCTTCTTCCGGCTTCGCTTCGACCTTGACGCCGTGCTTCAGAAGATCCGAAACCATCCAGAGGTCCGGCGGCGCGTAGGAAGTCAGCTTGCGGCCATCGCTCGTCGTTGCTTTGAGTATGCGGCCCTCGATCACGACTTTGGAGATAGAACCCTTGCCGACCTCGTCCATGAACTCGGAATACTCCATCGACGCCTGCGGTGCCTGGCGGGAATTAAACTGGTTGAAGACCGTCATCAGCACCAGACCGATAACCAGCCATACCGCCAGGTTCT
>JAGNOM010000406.1 GCA_017990155.1 Propionivibrio sp.
ATTGTTGGTGCCAGCGGACGTATGGGCCGGATGCTCATCGAGTCCGCTCTGAAGGATGGCGGTGTCGAACTCGTCGCCGCGATTGATCAGCCGGGTACTTCGGCGATCGGGAAGGACGCCGGCGAATTGGTCGGAATGCCGTGTGGCGTCCACGTGACCAGCGACACGGAAGCGGCGATTGCCAAAGCAGACTGCCTGATCGACTTCACACGGCCGGAAGGGACGCTTGAACACCTTGCCATTTGCCGCCGCCACAAGGTCGGTATCGTGATCGGGACGACTGGCTTTGGCGATGCTGGAAAGCAGGCGATTGCAGACGCGTCTCGCGAGATCCCGGTCGTGTTTGCTCCGAATATGAGCGTCGGTATGAATGTTGTATTCAAGTTGCTCGATACAGCCTCCCGGATCCTGGCCGAAGGTTACGACATCGAAATTGTTGAGGCGCATCACAAACACAAGATTGATGCGCCGTCCGGTACAGCTTTGCGCATGGGCGAAGTCGTTGCGCAGGCCTTGGGGCGCGATCTCAAGGAATGCGCCATTTATGGCCGTGAAGGTGTCACCGGAGAGCGCGACCCGTCAACGATCGGCTTTGCGACCGTTCGCGGGGGCGATATCGTTGGCGACCATACCGTCATGTATTGCGGAACCGGTGAGCGGGTCGAGATCAGCCACAAGGCAGGAAGCCGCATGCCTTACGCGCTGGGAAGCCTTCATGCCGCGCGTTTTCTGGCTGGAAAGGAAAGCGGTTTGTTCGACATGCAGGACGTACTCGGCTTGCGCTGAAGCCTTTCTTTCGGCGTCTTCTTCATTGGGCGGGTGGCGTTTCTGCGCAGTCGGGCGTCTTGCGAGAGACGCGAGAATTGCCGAAGGGCTCGTTCTACGGTATTATCTCCAGGTTTTCAAGTAGTTGAGCGGGATAGGCGAGCGCCTGTCCCGCTTTGCATATCTAGGCTACGGATCAGGAGTATTTCGTGTCGTTGCTACCTTCATTCCAACCCGCGATTCTCGCACTTGCCGATGGTACGGTCTTCCGTGGTTACTCGATCGGTGCCGAGGGAATCACCAGCGGCGAAGTTGTATTCAATACGGCGATGACCGGTTATCAGGAGATCCTTACCGATCCCTCGTATTGCCGTCAGATCGTCACGCTCACTTACCCGCATATCGGAAACGTTGGCTGCAATGCCGAGGATTTTGAGTCTCGCGCGAACTTCGCCGCCGGTTTGGTCATTCGCGACCTGCCGATTCGGGCGGAGAGTTGGCGGTTGCAGGATACGCTGCCGGACTATCTGAAGAAGCATGGCGTGGTTGCCATCGCGGGAATCGATACGCGAAAGCTGACCCGAATCCTGCGTGAAAAAGGCGCTCAGGCCGGCTGCATCATGGCGGTCGTCGTCGATGAGGAAAAGGCGTTGGTCGAAGCGCGCGCGTTTCCTGGCTTGGCGGGAATGGATCTGGCCAAGGTGGTCACGGTCGATTCGCCCTACGAATGGTCCGAAGGCGAGTGGTCCTTGACGGGCTATCAGCCGGCTCCAGCAGCAAGATTCCATGTCGTTGCCTATGATTACGGCGTCAAGCGGAACATCCTGCGCATGCTTTCGGCGCGCGGTTGCAAGGTGACCGTCGTTCCTGCGCAGACGTCCGCCGCGGATGTCCTCAAGTATCAGCCAGATGGCGTGTTTCTGTCCAACGGTCCAGGCGATCCAGAGCCTTGCGACTATGCAATCACTGCCATTCGCGAGTTGCTTGCCGCAGGGGTGCCAACGTATGGAATCTGTCTCGGCCATCAGTTGCTCGCTCTCGCGTCGGGCGCCAAGACGCTCAAGATGAAATTCGGTCACCACGGCGCGAATCATCCGGTCAAGGATCTCGATACACAGCAGGTTCTCATCACGAGCCAGAACCACGGTTTTGCGGTTGATCCTGAAACGCTGCCAGCGAATCTGAGACCAACGCACGTCTCTCTCTTCGACGGGTCCTTGCAAGGCGTTGCACGCACCGATGTGCCGGCCTTTTCCTTCCAGGGCCATCCTGAAGCAAGTCCTGGCCCGCGAGACGTGGCCTACCTGTTCGATCGATTTATCAAGCTCATGCAAGACAAGCAGGCTGCAGGAAAGTAATCCATGCCCAAGCGTACAGATCTAAAAAGCATCCTTATCATCGGCGCGGGTCCGATCGTCATCGGTCAGGCCTGCGAATTCGACTATTCCGGCGCACAGGCGTGCAAGGCGCTGCGCGAGGAGGGCTACCGGGTCATCCTGGTGAACTCCAATCCGGCGACGATCATGACCGATCCGGAAATGGCCGATGTGACCTACATTGAGCCGATTACCTGGAAGGTCGTCGAGAAGATCATCGAGAAGGAGCGTCCGGATGCGCTTCTGCCGACCATGGGTGGACAGACAGCGCTTAACTGTGCACTCGACCTGGCCAAGAATGGCGTGCTCGACAAGTACAAGGTCGAAATGATCGGCGCCTCGAAAGAGGCGATCGACAAGGCCGAGGACCGTGAGAAATTCAAGGCGGCGATGACCAAGATCGGCCTCGGCTCGGCACGATCGGCCACCGCTCACTCGATGGAGGAGGCGCAGCAGGTCCAGGCCATGATCGGGTTTCCGGTCATTATCCGCCCTTCGTTCACCATGGGTGGTTCCGGCGGCGGCATTGCCTACAATCAGGAAGAATTCGTAGAAATCTGTAAGCGCGGTCTGGAAGCATCTCCGACGCATGAACTGCTGATCGAAGAGTCGCTGATCGGCTGGAAAGAATTCGAGATGGAAGTTGTCCGCGACAAGAAGGACAACTGCATCATCATTTGTTCGATCGAGAACCTCGATCCGATGGGTGTGCATACGGGTGACTCGATCACGGTCGCGCCGGCTCAGACG
>JAGNOM010000100.1 GCA_017990155.1 Propionivibrio sp.
ACCTCTCCGGCTGGCAGGTTGCCGCAGACAACAACAGCTACGCGTCGATGTACCCGGATCAGTCCTTGTACCCGGTCGATTCCGTACCGAAGGTCGTCGAGCGCATCAACAACTCGTTCCGGCGCGCTGATGAAATCCAGTGGTCAAAGAACATCGAACCCGGCCACAAGGACTACGTCGACTACTTCGCACCGATCGTCGCAGATGCCGAGGCGGGCTTTGGCGGCGTGCTCAACGCCTTCGAGCTGATGAAGGCGATGATTCGCTCGGGCGCCGGTGGCGTACATTTCGAGGACCAGCTAGCGTCAGTGAAGAAATGCGGACATATGGGCGGAAAGGTGCTGGTACCGACTCAGGAAGCCGTGCAGAAGCTGATCGCGGCGCGTTTTGCGGCAGACGTCTGCGACGTTCCGACGCTCGTCATCGCGCGAACCGACGCCGAGGCAGCCGATCTCCTGACCTCCAATCACGATGAAAACGACAAGCCGTTCATCACCGGCGAGCGGACCAGCGAAGGCTTTTACAAGACTCGACCGGGGCTTGAACAATCGATTTCGCGCGCCGTCGCCTACGCCGCGTACGCCGACCTCGTCTGGTGCGAAACCGGCAAACCGGACCTCGACTTTGCACGCAAGTTTGCCGAGGGCGTACACGCCAAGTACCCAGACAAGCTACTGGCCTATAACTGTTCCCCGTCGTTCAACTGGAAGAAGAATCTCGACGACGCGACGATCGCCAAGTTCCAGCGCGAGTTAGGCGCGATGGGCTACAAGTACCAGTTCATCACCCTCGCCGGCATCCACAACATGTGGTACCACATGTTCGACCTGGCGCAGGACTACGTGGCGCGCGGCATGACGGCGTATGTCGAGAAGGTGCAGGAACCCGAATTCGCGGCACGAGATCGCGGCTACACCTTCGTCTCGCACCAGCAGGAAGTCGGTACTGGTTATTTCGACGATGTCACGACGGTCATCCAGGGCGGCGCGTCGTCGGTGACGGCGCTCACCGGATCGACCGAAGAAGAGCAGTTCCACTGACATCGATACTTAAGAACTGACCGGTGCGTCCCGGTCGTTACCCCAAGGCCTCGCGTACTTGATGTACACGAGGCCTTCTTGTATGCGTAGCTCGACATTCCTCGCGGTCTGTAATAGATTCGCCGCGCCCCTCCCTGACATCGTTGTTCAAGAAAGCCACACCATGCTCGGATTGATGGATCTGCATTCACACACCACGCGCTGCCGCCACGCAACCGGCGCAATGGAAGCCTACGTTGAGCGTGCCATCGCCATCGGTCTGCGCGATTTTGGCTTCTCCGACCATAGCCACTGGATGCTCTGCGCCATCAACGAGTCCTACGCCATGCAGGCCGACGAACTCGATGACTACGTCGCCGATGTCCGTACGCTGCAGGCGCGCTATGACCGCACGGGCGACAAGCCCTTCAACCTTCGTCTTGGCATGGAGATGGACTACATTCCCAGCCGGCTGGCTATGGCGCGCGAAGTCCAGAAGCGTCACGACTGGGACTACATCATCGGCTCGGTCCATAACATCGGATTCGAGCAGTTGCAGCAACCGGAAATGTACGATCAGTGGAACATTGATGACGTCTGCGAAGTCTATTTCCATCAGGTCGGAATGATGGTTCGCGATCGATACTGCGACATCATCGGGCACCTCGACCTGCCCAAGAAGATCGGACGACGCCCGCCCGGCGGCATGCGTCGCTACGTCGAACCTTTGATTCCCGACATTCTCGCGACCGGCATCACCGTGGAAATCAACACCTCGGGGCTCGACAGCCCGGCCAAGGAGTTCATGCCCGGCTGGGAGATCGTCGAGGCGCTGGCCGAGGCCGGCGTGCCACTGACGCTGAGTTCGGATTCGCACGCGCCGCACCATGTTGGGCGGCACTTCGCGATCGCTGTGGAAGGTCTGCGGCGCATCGGCGTCAAGGAAGTGATGCGCTTTGAAAAGCGGCAGAGGATTGCGGTTCCGCTGACTGAGGCCGTTCCGGCCTGACTCCCGGAAGCTCAGGCGCTGCCAGCCACACCACTCCAATATACCGAGTCACCAAACGCCGTCTTGAGGTGATCGACGAACAGCCGGACGCGTAACGGCAAGTGCCTGCGCTGGGGAAAGACAGCGAAGATTCCCATCGGCGGCGCGGCGTAGTCGTCGAGCACCGACACCAGTCGCCCGTTGGCCAGATCGCCGCCAACCTCCCACATCGAGCGCCACGCCAGTCCTTTGCCAGCGAGCGCCCACTCATGCAGCACGGCGCCATCGTTGCATTCAAAGTTGCCCGAAACCTTGATGCTCACCACCTCCCCCCCTGGCGAGTCACGCAGCAGCCAACCACGCTGCTGGCCGAGCGACAGGCAGTTGTGCTGATGAAGGTCCGCCGGCGACTTCGGAACACCATGACTCGCGATGTAGGCCGGACTGGCGATCACCGCCCGCTGCATTTCACCCAATTTGCTGCTCACCAGGCTGGAATCGAGCATTTCGCCGATCCGCACGGCACAGTCGACGCCCTCGTTCAGCAGATCGACCAGGCGGTCGCTGAGGTCCAGCGTCACCCTCACTTCCGGATGCGCGCGCATGTAACTCTCGACGAGCGGTACCACATGCCTGCGCCCGAAGCCGGCCGGCGCAGAAATCTTGAGGTGGCCACTGACGCGCAGACCACCGAGAGAAACGGCGGTTTCGGCATTGACAAGATCGGTCAGGATGCGCTGGCATTCTTCAAGAAATGATTGCCCCTCAAAGGTCAACGACAGGCGGCGCGTCGTGCGCAGCAATAGTTTCACACCCAGACGCGCCTCCAGCGCATCAAGCCGCCGACCGATCACTGCGGGCGTTACGCCCTCGATACGAGCCGCCGCCGAGAGGCTGCCGCGCGTCGCGGAATTGACAAAGGCCTCGATCTGTTTGAGCTGGTCCATAGCTGCTATTTGATACTAAAAGTAAAAGATCATTTTAGTACGGACGTACTAATCTTTCCCAGGAGCATGAAATAGAATCGTCTGACCCACTCTTCTATAGGAGACAAGACATGAACCAGCGTAGCGAACTCCAGCTTCCCGAAGGCATGCAAATCACGGGACCGATCAAGGCGGGATACGAGACCATCCTGACGTTCGACGCGCTGGCGCTGGTCGCCAAACTGCATCGCGCGTTCAATGGTCGCCGCCAGGAATTGCTCAAGGCGCGCGTCGCGCGTCAGGCGCGTATCGACGCAGGAGAAATGCCGGACTTTCTGCCAGAAACCGCAGCCATCCGCGCTGGCGACTGGAAGATATCACCGCTACCGAAGGCGCTTGAACGACGCCACACCGAGATCACCGGGCCGGTCGAAGCCAAGATGATCATCAACGCCTTCAATTCCGGCGCCGACTCCTACATGAGCGACTTCGAGGATTCCAACAGCCCGAAGTGGGACAACCAGATTCAGGGGCAGGTGAACATCTGCAAGGCGATTCGCCGCGAACTCACCTACACCAACGAGGCCGGCAAGGAATACCGGCTGAACGACCAGATCGCCACCTTGCAGATTCGCCCGCGTGGCTGGCACCTGGATGAAAAGCACGTGACCGTTGACGGTCAGCGCGTTTCCGGCGGTATCTTCGATTTCGCCCTCGTTTTCTTCCACAACGCCAAGGAACAGGTGGCGCGTGGCGCCGGTCCGTTCTTCTATCTGCCGAAGATGGAATCGCATCTGGAAGCGCGTCTGTGGAACGACATCTTCATCATGGCTCAGGACCACATCGGACTGCCCCGCGGAACGATCAAGGCGACCGTGCTCGTCGAAACGATTCTCGCGACCTTCGAGATGGAAGAGATTCTCTACGAACTGCGGGAGCACTCCGCCGGCCTCAACGCCGGGCGCTGGGACTACATCTTCAGCTGCATCAAGAAGTTCAAGAAGAACAAGGACTTCTGTCTCGCGAACCGAGGCGCGATCACGATGGAGGTTCCGTTCATGCGCTCCTATGCGCTGCAGCTGGTCAAGGTCTGCCACAAGCGCGGTGCGCCGGCGATGGGTGGCATGAGCGCGCTGATCCCGATCAAGAACGATCCGGTCGCCAACGAAAAGGCGCTCGCCGGCATTCGCCACGACAAGCGCCGTGACGCCAACGATGGTTTCGACGGCGGTTGGGTAGCGCATCCGGGCCTGGTGCCGATCGCTGCCGAGGAATTCGCGGCCGTGCTCGGCGACCGCCCGAATCAATGGGAGAAACAACGTGACGAGACGTTCAGCGCCAAGGACTTCCTCAACTTCCAGCCCGAGCAGCCGATCACCGAGACCGGTCTGCGCAACAACATCAACGTGGGCATTCACTACCTCGGTAGCTGGCTTGCCGGCAACGGCTGCGTGCCGATCCACAACCTGATGGAAGACGCCGCGACGGCCGAGATTTCGCGCTCGCAGGTCTGGCAATGGGTCGTCTCGCCGAAGGGCATTCTCGACGACGGCCGCAAGGTGACGCCGGAGATGGTGCGGCAGATGATCGGGGAAGAACTGCCCAAGGTGAAAGCCACGGTCACAGCCCAGGGCGAAGACACCGCGACCTACGATCAGGCAGCGGTCATCTTCGACAAGATGAGCCTGGCACCGGACTATCCGGAATTCCTGACCCTTCCGCTGTACGAGGCAATGGACTGACCCACCCACGACGCATGGCGGCTCACACCGCCATGCCGTCCAAATCTACAACACCACCTGCGTTCCGAGCTCGACCACCCGATTGCTCGGAATCTTGTAGAAGCTGGTCGCACTGCTGGCGTTGCGGAACATGAAGACAAACAGCTTCTCGCGCCAGAAGACCATCTCGGAACCTCGCTTCGGCACCAGCGTTGCACGGCCGAGGAAGAAGGACGTTTCCATCATGTCGATGACCAGCCCTTGTTTTTGGCACAGGGCCAGTGCCGCCGGGACGTCCATCTCATCCTTGAAACCATACTGGATGTTAACCCGATAGAAGTCGCCCTTCAGGGCGTGAATTTCAACGCGATCGATCTCCGGCACATACGGAACGTCAAATACCTCGACAGAAACGACGAACACGCGCTCGTGCAACACTTTGTTGTGCATCAGGTTATGCAGCATCGCGTTTGGTACGCGCTCGTTGTTCGAGGTCATGAACACGGCGTTGCCGGGTACGCGCGACGGCATTGAGACAAGCAGCGCGCCGATGAAGGAGTCCAGCTCGATTGCATCGCCGCTGGTGCGCGCGGTCAGCATCTGCCCGCCGCGCTTCCACGTGCTCATCAGCAGGAAGACGAACGCACCGGCGGCGAGCGGGAACCAGCCACCATCGGGAATTTTCAGAACGTTGGCGAAGAAGAAGGTCAACTCGACGGTCAGGAACAGCGCGAACAGCGCCATCGCACGTGGCCATCCCCAGCCCCAGCTTTTCGCCGCGACGATCGTCGCCAGAATCGAAGTAATGACCATGTCGCCGGTCACCGCGATGCCGTAAGCCGCCGCGAGATTGTTCGTGGACTTGAAACCGAGCACAAGTATGACGACGGCAACGAACAGCCCCCAGTTCACACCCGGCAGGTAAACCTGCCCCTGCTCCTTCTCCGACGTGTACTGCACCTCGAAGCGGGGAAGAAAACCGAGCTGCATCGCCTGCCGCGACACCGAGTAGGCGCCAGAAATCACCGCTTGCGAGGCAATCACCGTTGCCAATGTCGCCAGCGCGACAAGCGGCAGCAGCAACCAGTCGGGTGCCATGTGGTAGAACGGATTGTCGACGACCGATGGATCGGCGAGCAGCAGCGCACCTTGGCCAAAGTAGTTGAGGACCAGCGCCGGCAAGACGAAGCCGAACCAGGCCTGGCGGATCGGCCGGCTGCCAAAGTGGCCCATGTCGGCGTAGAGCGCTTCCGCACCGGTCACCGCAAGAACTACAGCGCCCATGGCGACGATGGCGACGCCACGGTTCTCGATCAGGAAACGGATCGCGTAGACCGGATTGACCGCCCGGAACACGTCGGGGCTGGCCGCGATGTTGTAAATCCCCATGAGCGCCAACGTCGAAAACCAGACCATCATGACCGGGCCGAACAGGGCGCCGACCGACGCCGTTCCGCGGCGCTGAAAGTAGAACAGGACAAAGAGCACCACCAGCGTCAGCGGGATCACGAAGGGCTGGAAGGCTGGTGTCGCCACAGTCAGGCCCTCCAGCGCGGAAAGCACTGAAATGGCCGGCGTCACCATGCCGTCGCCGTAGAACATGCCTGCGCCCAGCAGGCCGGCGAACATGATCATCCGTTGCTGCTTCTTGTTGCCCTTGGCACTGTGCAGCGCCAGCGCAATCAGCGCCATGATGCCGCCCTCACCGCGGTTGTCGGCACGCATGATGAAGACGACGTACTTGATCGAGACAACGACGATCAGCGACCAAAGGATCAGCGAGAGAATCCCGAGGATGTTCTCCGGCACGAGCGGGATCGGGTGAATCCCGGCGAAGACCTCCTTCATCGTGTAGAGCGGGCTGGTACCGATATCGCCGTACACCACGCCCAGCGCCGCCAGCGCCAGTGCTGCTTGCTGCTTTTTGCTTTTGTCCACGTTGCCGTGTATTGAACTGCTCACCGTTACAACCTTTCCATCCACCGCTTCATTGGGCGCCCAGCGCCGACTTCAATGACGACACCTCGGCCTCAGACTCGATCAGCAAATCGTCGACGGCCTCGTCGCCGAAGAGCACCGCAAAAGGCGCCAAGTCGACTTCGATCGCGAATTCCGGCTTGCGCCAGCCGTTCTTGACGTTGGCAAGCATATTGGCGACGAAGACAAGATCCGAGAGCGTTTTGAGCTTGGTGATCGCGCGCCCGGTCTCGTGCTCCTGGACCGCCGCCAACAACTCGTCGGACTGCCCCATTGCCGACAGCAGCGCATGGCCGATGCTGTCGTGCCACTGCACGAGCATCTGATTCAATTCGTCCCGGTTGTCGATCAGCTCCGGAAAGCTCGCCGCCCGCGAAAGCAGATAGAACACGCCAATGTCGTGCACCATCCCGGCGAACATGGCTTCATCCGGATTAATACCGCCGACCTTGCGCGCCAGAAGCCGACAGAGCGCCGCCACGTGCATCGAATGCTCCCACAGGCGCTTCGACAAAGCCTCGAAGGGCGCCATGTTCTTCGAACGCAGCAACTGCTCCATGGCCACGGCGAACGACACGCTGCGCACCGCCTCCATGCCAATCCGGGTGATGGCATTTCTGACATCGGCGATCGCCCGGCCTGAAGGATTCATCGCGACCGAATTCGCCATCCGCACGACCTTCGCGCTCATCAACGGCTCTGCCTCAACCAGTCTGGCCAAGCGGTCAATCGTCAGCTTCGGGTCTTTCAGCGCAGTACGCACCTGGAAGGTGATGTCCAGGAAGGTCGGAAACGATACCAGTTCGCCGGAAAGATCACGGGCAATGTCTTCAAGGATGCGAAAGCTGATCTGATCGGACATGAGGCGCTCTCTTTGAAGAAAGAGGGAATAAGCAAGCAGAGTATCGGCCGAAGCGGCACGATCGGGATGGCACCGAATCGCCGGAAAGGACGCGATTATGCCGCCGTTTCAGTGAACTTTGCCAGCCATACGAGATTACCCACGCTCGAGCGCCCATCGAAATGAGGCATGCAAGAAAAAAAGAGCGGGAAGGCATAGCCTCCCGCTCCCGGCTTCTGAAGCGCCCTACTTCACGCGTGACGCATCAACCCTCGATAACGCAAAGGGTCGCACCCTTGGCGACGGTATCGCCGCTCTTGCACTTGATCGACTTGAGCACGCCGTCGCACGGGGCGACGAGCGCGTTCTCCATCTTCATCGCCTCAAGCACGACGATCGCCTCGCCCTTGGTGACCGCGTCGCCTTCGCTCTTGTTGAAACGAATGATCATCCCCGGCATCGGCGCCTTGATCGGTGTACCGCTGGCGTCGGCTGCCACCGGTGCCGGGGCGGCGGCCGGTGCCGCCACTTTGGCTGCCGGTGCGGGCGCAGCGACGGCCGCAGCCCGTGGTGCAGGCGCCGGTGCAGCCACCGCGCGCGGCACGACGGCCACGGGCGCATCCCCGGTCGGATCGACATCGACGCTGAAATGCTCGTTGTCGATAAACACATTGAAGGTGCGCACGCGCTCCGACTTTGCCGGCGCGTCAGCCTTGCGCTCAACGAGTTGCCCGGCCTTGGCCTTCTTCACCAGTTCGTCCTGCTTCTTGACGAATTCCATCGTGATCGGCTTCACGCTGTCAGGCACTTCGGCGCGACCGTACTTCCACTCGAGGAACTTCCGGCCGGTCACCGGGAACTGGGCGTAGATCAGGAGATCGTCCATATCGGCGGCGAGATCGCCGATTTCGGCCTTGGCCTTTTCCAGCTCGGGTTCGAGCACTTCGGCCGGACGGCAGGTGATCGGCTCTTCGCCGCGCGGGTAGCCTTTCAAGGCCTTCTTCTGCACTTCGGGATCGATCGGCACGGCGGTTTTGCCGTAGAGGCCGTAGCACAGATCCTTGACCTGGCCGGTGATCATCTTGTAACGCTCGTCCGGCGTGTCGTGCAGGACGTTGTTGACGGTCTGCACGCCGACGATCTGGCTGGTCGGCGTCACCAGCGGGATCTGGCCGAGCTCCTTGCGCACGCGCGGCAGTTCCCTGTAGACCTGATCGATCTTGTCGAGCGCGTCCATTTCGCGCAGCT
>JAGNOM010000101.1 GCA_017990155.1 Propionivibrio sp.
TCGTTGAGGCCGTAGCCAAAGCGGATCAGGCGCGGCTTGATGTCCTGCGCGAAGACCTGGGAAAACGGGGCTGCCAGCAGCGCGACAGCGGCGAATGAGAGAACGGTGCGACGTGTAGCTTTCATGAACTCCTCCTTGGTTTGATTGTGAAACTTCTTGCTTTGCTGCGAATCAGCGCATCCACGCCACCGGTGCGGTAACGATCTGCGGGAAGACGACGAAAAGAACCAGAATGCACAGGTAGGTAATCAGGAACGGGCTGACGCCTCTGATCACGTGGTGAATCGGCATCTTGCCGACCCCGGCGATGACATTCAGCACGGTGCCGACCGGCGGCGTTATCAGGCCGATCGAGCCGTTGAGCACGAACATCAATCCGAAATAGACCGGATCGACGCCGGCCTTGACCGCGATCGGCAGCATCACCGGCGCGAAGATCAGGATGGTTGGTGTGAGATCAAGCACCATGCCGATCATCACCTGCGCGACCATCATCACGGCGACGAGGAAACGCGGGCTTTCAACGAGCGGTCCGAGCCAGTTGATGAGCACGCCCGGCAAGTCGGCCAGCGTGATCATGTAGCTGGCGACCTGTGCACCCGCACACAGGAACATCACGATGCCGGTTGTTTTGGCGGCGCGCAGCAGCACCTCGTAGATCTCGACGACCTTCATCTCGCGGTGAATGAACAGTGCGATGACCAGCGCGTAGAAAGCTGCGACGACGGCGGCTTCGGTCGGCGTGAAGATGCCGGTCTTCATGCCACCGATGATGATCACCGGCATCAGCATCGCCCAGAACGCCTTGACGCTGGTCTGAATACGCTGGCGCATGGGTTGCGGCTTGCCTTCCGGCAGATCGATCCGGCGCAGTTCGACCTTCCAGGCGATGATCAGGCCGATGGCCATGATCAGCCCGGGCACGATTCCCGAGAGGAAGAGCAGCGAAATCGAGGTGTTGGTCGTCACGCCGTAGATGACGAAGGGCATCGACGGTGGAATGATCGGCGCGATGATGCCGCCCGATGCCACCAGACCGGCCGAGGTGTTCATCGGGTAGCCCTGTTTGCGCATCATCGGCAGCAGGATGGTGGCAAGCGCGGCCGTATCGGCGAGCGCCGAGCCGCTCATGCTGGCCATCAGGATCGCTGCCGCGATGGTGACGAAACCGAGGCCGCCGCGTATATGACCGACCCAGGCTTGCGCCATGTCGATGATGCGGCGGCTGATGCCACCCGAATTCATCAGTTCGCCAGCGAGGATGAAGAAAGGCACGGCGAGCAGCGGAAAACTGTCGACCCCGGCAACGAGATTCTGCGCCAGCAGTTGCGTATCCCAGAAATCGAGCGTCCAGGCCATGGCGGCGCCGGTCAGAACCAGCGCCAGCGCCATGCTCATGCCAATACCCATGAGCGTCAGCATGCCGACGATGAAGACGATGAAGGAGAGTGCTTCCTGGCTCATGACTATTCAGCCTCCACGGTGTCTGCGGAATGCCCCAAGTGAATCGGGCTTCTCTTCACGAGTTCAATCAACGCCATGACGCCGATGGCCGATGCAGACAGGAAAGCCGGTAGCGGCAGGAGCGCTGTCGGATAACGCAATACAACAGAGTGGCTGTCGAGCCCGACGGCAACCTGTTGCCACGCGCCGCGCGCCAGCAACACGCAAGCGAGAATCGTGAGCAGACGGATCAGTACCGTCAGCAGCGCGAACAGATGCGGGTGACTTTTCAACGCCGAGAGCAGCATGGTGAAGGCCATCAACTCACCACGCGGATACGCGGCGGTCGCGCCGATGAACACCATCCAGACGAACAGCAGGCGGGAAAGCTCCTCGCTGGCCGCGATGCCGCTACCGAAGCCGTAACGCAGCACGACATTGACGAACACCGCCGTCGCCATGACGCCGAGGCAAATCGCCATCGCGCCATGCAGAACCGTCTGGGTTTTCACTGACAAGTTACTCATCACCCTCTCCTTTATTGAGCCAGACGAGCGCCTGCTCCGTGAGTTTTGCCAGCGAGAGCACTCCATCCAAAGCCAGAACGCCCGCCTCGCCAATCGGCGATTCGAGCGTCGCAAACTGGCTATCGACCAGCTTGACCGGGAAGAAATGATCGCCGGCACGTGCGTTGACCCGGCGCAGCGCTTCGTCCGGACTGATCTCGAGGTAGATGAAACCGAGCCCCGGCGCCGCTGTGCGCAAGCGATCCCGATACGCCTTCTTGAGTGCAGAGCACGTCAGCACCGCACCCTTCGGGCTCTTCCGCAGCAGTTCGCCCAAGGTTTCGAGCCAGCCTTCCCGATCCGCATCGGTCAACGGGATGCCCTGACTCATCTTTTCGCGACTGGCCGGGCTGTGATAGTCATCGCCTTCGACGAGATCGGTTCCCGTCCGCTGTGCCAGCATCGCCCCCAGGCTGGATTTACCGCAGCCCGCCACGCCCATAATTACCACTGATTTATTCATGTCTGGATAGCGCTGTCCCGTTTGGGTTTGGGAAAACCGCCATTCCCCTCACCCGTATGTTTTATATGCTTTCTGTGACGTATCCAAAGCCAGCAATATTTCGGATAGCGCTATCCTAATTAGCGATATAATCGATGTCAAGCCTCTTTTTCCAGGGCAATCGCATGAACGCTGTACGCATCAACTCCTCCCCCTTCAAGGGGAGGTCGGGAGGGGGATGGGGTTTTCTGGCGGTTGTTTCGTCGATCAATCCGCCGTTCGCGCCCCATCCCTCCCCTTGAAGGGGATGGATGGGGCGTTCATGCGATTGCCCTGCCTCTTTTTCCATAAAATCCCCCACTCGCTTTCGCGCATAATTTTCGCTTTCGGTGCCATCGACATGAGTCAGAAAAGCCCCCCTCGCCCACGCGCCACCGGTCGCGTCACTTTGGCCGACGTTGCCCGCGCCGCCGAAGTCAGCCCGATCACGGTTTCGCGCGCACTCTCCGGTCGCCGTTCGGTCGATCCGGATCTGGTCGAGCGCGTACGTTCGGCAGCGGCACGGCTCGGCTATGTCCCCGATCCGGCTGCGCGCGCGCTGGCTTCGCGGCACAGCACGCACGTCGCCATCCTGATTCCGATGCTGACCAACGCGCTGTTCGTCGATCTGCTTGAGGCGGCACAACGCACGCTGCGCCAGGCCGGATTCCAGACCTTGATCGGCATTACGCACTACGACCCGAGCGAAGAGGAACAATTGCTCCGCGAGCAACTGGCGCATCGGCCGGCCGGCGTCCTTGTCACCGGGATGGAGCGGACCGACGCCACCCACGCACTGATCGAAGCCAGCGGCATTCCTTGCGTGCACCTGATGGAACTGGCCGACACGCCCGAGACTTACAGCGTCGGTTTCTCGCAGCTGGAAGCCGGCGCCGCGATGACGCGGCATCTGCTCGAACGTGGCCGGAAGCGGATCGCTTTCGCCGCCGCGCAACTTGATCCGCGCACCATGCAGCGCATGGACGGCTGGCGCCGTGAAATGATGAATGCCGGTTGCCACGACGCAACCCTCGAATGGTTGAATCCCGCGCGTTCGTCGCAAAGCATCGGCGCGCAGATGTTCGAGCAGATCATCCGCCAGTCGCCGCCCGTCGATGCCATTTTCTTCTGTAACGACGACTTGGCCCAGGGCGCGCTGCTGGCTGCCGCGCGGCATTCGATCAAGGTGCCTGAACAGATCGCGATTGCCGGCTTCAACGACCTCCCCGGCAGCGACCAGATGATTCCGCCGCTGACGACCATCCGCACGCCGCGCAGCCAGATCGGCGAGGCGGCCGCCGTCATGCTGCTCAAGCTCATCCGCGGCGAACCGGTGGCCAGCCACGCCATTGATGTCGGCTATACGCTCGTGGAGCGCAGCAGTACCTGAGTCAAGCACTTTCTCCGCCGCTTGCGTTTGTACTATCCGGGTGCCTTCCTCAGCCTTGATCCGCTATAGTGAAGTGATTCCAACGCCCTGGAGAAACGCCATGCGCCGCACTTTCCTGACTTCGCTGCTGATCGGTTTTCTTGCCCTGCTCTCCTCCTGCGCCACGCTTCCACCACCGCCGAAAACGATCAGCGTCACCGAAGCCCGACTGGCACAACTGATCAGTTCGCAATTCCCGTTCAACAGCGAAATGCTCGAAGTGCTCGACGTCGTCGTCAGCACGCCGCGCATCTCGCTTGATCCGCTCAACAACCGCATCAACACCGCGCTCGACATCGATGTCGCCGGCAACAGCATTCTCGGACTGTTCACCAGCAAGACGTACAAAGGCGCGCTCGATCTGAGCTACGGCCTGCGCTTCGAGCCCCGGGACGCGACCGTGCGCCTGACCGACGTGCGCGTGCATCGACTCGACATCGACGGCACGCCGAGCGTGATGCGCCGGTCGATCGAGAAACTGGGAACGCCCCTCGCGCAAAAGCTGCTGAAAGACTACGTGCTCTACAAGGTGCGCCCGGAGGATCTGCAGGCCGCCCAAGGCTGGAGCTACATGCCTGGCGCTTTCAAGGTTGAAGCGACCGGGCTGTCGCTCACGCTCGACCCGGTCGAGCGCAAATAGACAGCACGGGGAGTCGCAGCGAAAACCGGCGGCGGCGGTGAGCGGGTAGAATCAGCGCCGCCACCGCACCCCGACTCCCCGAACTTTGGAAACGCCATGCCGTACCTCATCCTCGTCACCATCCTCTGGGCCTTTTCCTTCAGCCTCATCGGTCAATACCTCGCCGGCCAGGTCGATAGCGATCTTGCTGTCCTGGTGCGCGTCGCCATCGCTGCGGCGGTGTTCGTTCCCTTCATGCATTGGCGCGGCCTTCCCGTGCGCCTGCTCGGCGGCTTCTGGCTGGCCGGTGCCTTGCAGTTCGGCATCACCTACCTCTGCCTCTACCGCAGCTTCACCGTATTGACGGTGCCCGAAGTCCTGCTGTTCACCGTCCTCACACCGATCTACGTCACCCTGCTCGACGACGCGCTGGCCAAGCGTTTCAACCCGTGGGCGCTGGTCGCCGCGCTGGTCGCCGTCGGCGGCGGCATCATCATCCGTTTCGAGAAGATCGAAGGCGATTACCTGATCGGCTTCCTGCTGCTGCAACTGGCGAATGCCACGTTCGCCGCCGGCCAGGTGCTCTGCCGCCAACTGCTCGCACGCTACCCGACCGAACAGCCGTTGCATCGCTTCTTCGGCCACTTCTTCCTCGGCGCAATGTTGCTCGCGCTGCCTTCCTTCCTCCTCTTTGGCGACCTTGCCAAGATGCCGCATACCGCTGTGCAATGGGGCGTGCTCGTCTGGATGGGCCTCTTCGCCACCGCGCTCGGCATGTTCTGGTGGGTCAAGGGCAGCACGCAGGTCGACGCCGGGACGCTGGCGATCATGAACGAACTGCACGTACCGGCCGGTCTGCTCGTCAACCTCTTGATCTGGAACCGCGACGCCAATCTCCCCAAGCTATTGGCTGGCGGCGCCGTAATCATGGGATCGCTCTGGATCAACCGCCTCGGGCGCCGGATGGGGCGGCGCCTGGCTGCCAGCTAAGATCACACCCGCTGCTTCCTTGCGCCGGCTTCGGCCGGCAAGGTACGATCAGGCATTCGGCATATCGACCGCCTACGTCTTGATTCGTCCCTCCAACCCTTGCAAGGAAGTCATCAATGATCATCACCAACATCGAAACCGTGCCCGGCAAAACCATCGTCAAGCACCTCGGCATGGTCAGCGGAAATACTGTGCGATCCAAACACGCCGGCCGCGACATCATGGCCGGTCTGAAGAACATCTTCGGCGGCGAGCTCAAGGGCTACACCGAGCTGCTGACCGAATCGCGCGAGGAAGCCGTCGCCCGCATGATCAAGCAGGCGGAGGCCATCGGCGCCAACGCGGTGGTCAACGTGCGTTTTTCGACCTCTTCGGTGGCGGCCGGTGCGGCGGAACTGTTCGCCTACGGCACGGCGCTGGTCGTCGAATAGCGGAATCGGCGCCATGTACGATCTGATTCTATTTCTGGTTTTGCTCGTGCTCGGCTACGTCTTCGGACAGCTCGCCGAGAAGCGCCATTTCCGCTCGATCATCAAGCGCGAGGCAGAACTGCGCGATGTGCTCTGCTTCGCCGAACGGAACGTTCCCGAGATGGGGCGCATCGACTCCGCGCTGGTCTGCGGCAGCGTGGTGATTTCGATCGATTTCTTCAAGAAGTTCGTCGCCGGCCTGCGCAATCTGGTGGGCGGCCGCGTCAGCGCCTATGAATCACTGCTCGAACGCGCGCGCCGCGAAGCCATCCTGCGCATGAAGGCCGAGGCTCAAGCGCGCGGTGCGAAGAGTGTCTGGAACGTGCGCATCGAGACATCGTCGATCACCAAGGACGCGACCCAGGGCGTTGCCGCCGTCGAGGTCATTGCCTTCGGAACGGCCGTGACACCGCGCTAACGCATCATGTCGACCTACGAAAATCCGCAGATCCCCGAGGGCATCAACGTCTCGCCGACGCATCCTCTGAAGGACTTCGCGCTGTTGCTCGGAGGCGTTTCGGCGCTGATCGTCGCCGCCGTGTTGGCCTTGTCGTTCGCTGCCGGCTATCTCGTGCGCTTCGTGCCATTCAAACAGGAACAGGCGCTGGCGTCGAGCATCGACGCGGACTGGCTGAAGCAATCGCACAGTGCCGACGACAAGCGCCGCGAGCAGTACCTCCAGGCCTTGGGCGAACAGCTGTCCGCCGCAATGGATTTGCCGGCAGAAATGCATGTCACCGTGCATTACTCGGCCGAAGACACGGTCAATGCGATGGCGACGCTGGGCGGCAACATCGTCGTGTTTCAGGGGCTGATCGACACGGTCGACAGCGAGAACGCGCTTGCGATGGTGCTGGCGCACGAGATCGCGCACGTCCGCCACCGTCATCCGATCGTCGCGATCGGGCGCGGCTTCGCCGTGATGCTCGCGCTCTCGACCCTGTCCGGGCTTGGCGACGGCATGATCCAGCAGTGGGTCGGCAGCATGGGCATGCTGCCGGTGCTCGCCTTCAGCCGTGAACAGGAAGAAGCAGCCGACGCCGACGCGCTGCAAGCCTTGCTTCGCGTCTATGGCCACGCCGGCGGCGCTGCGACCTTCTTCGAGCGGGTATCGGAGAAGTCGGCCCTGCCGGAACCGCCCGCGCTGCTCAACACGCATCCGGACACCGATGCGCGCATCGCCCGCATCCGCGATTTCGAACAAGCGCAAGCCCGGCCCGATGAACGGGTGTTGAAACCGTTACCGGACTTCATGAAGTCGGGCAAGACCGATGGCGCCGATCCGGACTGACGCTGCGAGAATAGAACTCCGCAGGTAACTGGTTTACGTATAAAGTTCCGGCGCTACGAATCAAACACTTTGGATGAGACAGGCATGAAGAAGGTCATCGTACTGAACGGCATCAACCTCAATATGTTCGGCCAACGCGATCCGGCTCAGTACGGAACGATCACGCTCGCCGAGATCGATTCACGGCTGCAGGCGCTCGGCCTGGAACTCGGTGTCGAAGTCGAGTGCTTCCAGACGAACTTCGAGGGCGCGATGTGCGAACGCATCCATCAGGCGCACCGCGATGCCGTCGATGCCGTGCTGATCAACGCCGGCGCGTGGACGCACTACAGCTACGGCATCCGCGACGCGCTGGCGATTCTCAAGGCGCCGATCTTCGAAGTGCACATGTCGAATATCCACGCGCGCGAGGAATTCCGCCACAAGTCGGTGATCGCCGGTATTGCGCGCGGCCAGATCTGCGGCCTCGGCGTCGACAGCTACCTGCTCGCGCTGCGCGGCGCCGTGTCGGCACTCGCGGCTGACGAGCGCTAATTCGCCAAAACGACGCGGGAGAGCCGAAGCTCTCCCGTGGTCCGTGCAAGCCGCGAATCAGGCGGCCTTGAAACTCAGCGCCTGCTGCAACTGCTCCAGCGCCGCCGGATCCTCGATCGTCGTCAGATCGCCCGGATCACGCCCTTCGGCCAAGGCCTGAATCGAACGGCGCAAGAGTTTGCCGGAGCGCGTCTTCGGCAGCATTGTCAGGAAATGCACACGGCTCGGACGCGCGATCGCCCCCAGACTCTCGTCAACCTGCTTGAACACCGCCTTTTCCAGCGCAATCCGCTTCTCCGGACTGGAGATGCTGGCCGCATCCTTGACCACTGCAAAAGCCATCGGCATCTGCCCTTTCAGCGGATCGGCGACGCCGACCACCGCCACCTCGGCGATTCCCGGATGCCCCTGGATCGCCTCCTCGATCTCGCGCGTGCCGAGACGATGCCCGGCGACGTTGATCACGTCGTCGGTCCGGCCAAGGATGTAGTGGTAACCGTCCTTGTCCTGGATACCCCAGTCGAACGACGAATAGACCTGCGGCTCGCGGAATAACGAGAAGTAGGTCGAGACGAAACGCTCGTCGTTACCCCAGACGGTTGAAAGACAACCGGGCGGCAGCGGCGGCACGATGCCGACGATGCCTTTCTCGTCCGGCTCGCACACCGTGCCGTCCTCGCGGAACACCTTGAGGTTGTAGCCATAAACCGGAAAGCTCGGCGTGCCGTAACGGATTTCGGTCTTCTCGATCCCCGGCATCGCGGCGAGGATCGGCCAGCCGGTTTCGGTCTGCCAATAGTTGTCGATCACCGGCTTCCCGAGTTCGCGCATGAACCACTCGTGCGTCGGTTGATCAAGCGGCTCACCAGCCAAGAAAACGTGCTTCA
>JAGNOM010000407.1 GCA_017990155.1 Propionivibrio sp.
ACGCCGGGCGCGGCCCGAACGGCATGGCGAACGAACCGCCGCCGATTGTCATCGTCGTCCACAGCATGGCGTAGCCGACCAGCGCCAGCGGCAGCGTGGCGATGCCTTGCGCCGTCGCCCAGGTGCGTGGGCTGCGTCCCGGATGGTGGCGCAACCAGTCGGCGTTGCGCAGCGGGTACCAGGTCCAGCAGACGAGCGCTACGATGGCGAACAGCGCGCCGCTGGCGTAGTGCGCCATGTTGACATCGGCCGAGTGGGCGAAGGCCTGGAATTCGACGTGATTGACGCATCCGATTCCGGCGGCGATCAACGCCAGCGATGGCGCGAGTTTTCTCCAGGGCAGCTTTCCGTCGCGCATGACGTTGCGGCGATTGGCGGTGATCGCGATGACCACCGGCAGCGTGCCGATGATCATCGTCGGCAACGGCCCGCCGGCGCGCTGGATCGCACTGGCGAGGCACAGGTAGTAGAGCAGGTTGCCGACCGCGGCCAGCTTCAGTGCTTCCTTCCAGTCGGCACGCGAGAGCTGGCTCAGCCGGCGGCGGTCCAGCCAGGCCAGCGGCAAGGCGATCAGGCCGAAGGCGAGATAGCGTCCGACCGACTGCAAGGCCGGCGGGTATTCGGGCAGCAGCAGCGGGCTGACAAAGACCAGCCCCCACATCATGCCGGCGATGAGTGCGTAGATGATGCCGATGAACATGCGGATGCGTTTCAGGTTTCCAATGCGAGGCGAGAGTCTAGCCGGATTTGCCGATTCGATCCGCTACACTGATGGCATTCGTCGTGGTCTTTTTGCAAAGGAGTCAATTGTGATCGTCCTTATTACAGGAGCAAGTTCAGGGTTTGGCGCGGCGATGGCGCGGCGTTTCGTGCAGCAGGGTCATCGCGTTATCGCAGCCGCCCGGCGCAGCGAGCGTCTGGCGGATCTGCGCGATGAGTTGGGTGCGGCGTTGTTGCCGGTGACGTTGGACGTGACTGACAAGAATTCCATCAGTCAGGCGCTGGCCGGGCTATCGGCGGACTGGCAGCCGATCGACGTGTTGATCAACAACGCCGGCCTCGCGCTCGGGACCGAACCGGCGCACCTCGCCTCGCTGGATGAGTGGGAAACGATGATCGCCACCAACGCCAGGGGACTGGTGACCATGACACGCGCCTTGTTGCCGGAGATGGTGGCGCGCGGCGGCGGTCTGGTGATCAATATCGGCTCCATCGCCGGCGATACGCCGTATCCCGGTGGCAACGTCTATGGCGCGACCAAGGCCTTCGTCGATCAGTTCACGCGCAACCTGCGCGCCGATCTGGTCGGCACCGGCGTGCGCTGCACCAACCTCGCACCGGGGCTGTGTGGCGGCACCGAGTTCTCGAACGTGCGCTTTCGCGGCAACGACGAAGCGGCGGCGAAGGTCTATGCCGGAACGGTGCCGCTGACCGCCGCCGACGTCGCCGAGGCGGCGTACTGGGTGGCGACCCTGCCTGCGCACGTCAATATCAACATGGTCGAGATGATGCCGACTTGCCAAGGGTATGGTCCGCTGAATATCAAGCGGACGACGTAAGTGGCGACCTACTGCCCGAAGTAGCGCCCGGGCCGGTGGTTGATCGCCAGCACCATGTTCAGTACCAGCGCGCCGAGAATCGACAGTGCGACGCGCGTTGGCTCGACGATCGCCAGCGCGCCGCAGACGATGAAACCGTCGGCGATCATCTGCAGCGTGCCGGCGTTCCAGCCGCGCTTCTTCTGCAGGTAGATCGCCATCACGCCGAGGCCGCCAAGGCTCGCGCGGTGGCGGACAAGCATCAGCAGGCCAGCGCCGGCGAGCAGGCCACCGATGATCGCGGCAAACACGGGATGAATGCTCTCGATATGAATCCAGCGCGGCAAGACTTCGCTGTAGAGCGAGAGCAGCGCTACGGCACAGAAGGTCTTCAGCGTGAACGCCTTGCCGAGCGCCAGCAGGCCGAAGATGTAGAACGGGATGTTGATCAGGAAGTAGAGCAGGCCGAAGGACCAGCCGCTTGCGTAATGCCCGAGGAAGGCCATCCCGGCGGTGCCGCCGGTGAGCAGCCCGGCCTGGCGAAAAAGCACGATGGCAAACGCGAAGAGCAGCGTGCCGGAGACTAGGGCTTGAATGTCTTCTAGAAGGCTGTGGTCCGGCGCGGCGGTCATTGGGGCATTCGTCACGGAATCGGTAGATAAACGAACGGCCGCCTGTGCGGACGGCCGTGCTTGGGAACGGGAAAGACGTGGCGGCTACATGCCGAGGTAGGCCTTCTTTACATCCTCGTTGCTCAAGAGATTCTCGGCCTTGTCTTCCAGCGTGATCGCGCCATTCTCCATGACGTAGCCGCGATGGGCGATCTTCAGCGCCTGATTGGCGTTCTGTTCGACCAGGAAGACCGTCGTGTTGCTCTCGACGTTGATCTTTTTGATGATCTCGAAGATCTGCTTGATGATCAGCGGCGCCAGACCGAGCGACGGCTCGTCGAGCAGCAGCAGCGACGGCCGCGCCAGCAGCGCGCGCGAGATCGCGAGCATCTGCTGTTCGCCGCCCGAAAGCGTGCCACCGGCCTGCTGGCGACGCTGCTCGAGGATCGGGAAACGTTCGAAGACGTAATCGATGTCCGACTTGATCGCCGTCTTGTCGTTGCGCATGTAGGCGCCCATCTCAAGGTTTTCGAGGACGCTCATCTGCGGGAAGATGTGGCGGCCTTCGGGTACCTGGCAGATGCCGAGACTGACGATTTTCTCAGCGGAGAGATTCTGGATCGGCTGGCCACGGAAACGGATCTCGCCGTGGCGCGGCGGCGTCACGCCGCAGATCGACATCAGCGTCGTGCTTTTTCCCGCGCCGTTGGCGCCGA
>JAGNOM010000102.1 GCA_017990155.1 Propionivibrio sp.
CAGCCTTGCTGGCCGCGTGCACAACGCTTGAGCCCGGGCCGGTTGGGAAAACGAACGCGGTGAACCCGGTGACTGGCGAACTGCGCACGCAACCGGCGCTGGAACTGCCGCAAAACACCGAAGTCAGTGCGGAGACCGGCGTCGTGGCCGGTGCGCTGGCTATTTTCGGGCATCCGGTTTCGGCGCTCGGCTTGCCGGGTGAAGTCTTCAGCGCCTCCCAGTCAGCGTTGCTCTACATCATCTATGACCCGTTGGCGCCCAACTGGAGCATCAAGGAAAAGGCGCTCGGCGCCGACAGCTACTACATTTCTTTGCGCGCCAAGAGCTTCCGTACCGGTGGGGATGGCGAGGCAATTCAGATTCTCAAGCGGCGGGCCATGCAACTCAAACGCGAACGCGGCTTTGAGGACTATCGCATCGTCGATTACTCGGAGGGGATCGAATCGAGTACGCCGTTCACCCATCGCTATTCCGAGGGCACCATTCAGTTGGTCAGGGCGACGGCCGGGCAACGCTAGACCTTTCCGTTCGCTTTATCGGAGCAGGAAAAATCCCAGCATCGATCGCAGCCCATGCTCGAACAACTGCTGGAGCGGGGCGGCGAGGTAGGACATGCCGACGTAAAGCGCTATGAATCCGAGCAGAATGGTCACCGGAAAGCCGATCACGATCAGGTTGAGTTGAGGCGCGACGCGGCCGAGCACGCCGAGGGCGACATTGGTGATCAGCAAGGCCGTCACGGCCGGCAGCGCGAGCATGACGCCTGCAGAGAAGATGATGCCTCCGGCACTGGCGATATTGAGCCAGCTGGCTTCCGAGATCGCCAGAAGCTTGACCGGCAGGAAAGTGAAGCTCTGTACCAGGGTTGAAATCACCATCAGGTGCCCGTCGATCGACAGGAACATCAATAGTGCCAGCAAACCAATGAACTCGGAGACGACTGGCGTCTGCGAGGCCGATTGCGGATCATAGGCGGTCGCAAAGCCCAGCCCCATCTGCGTGCTGATCATCATCCCCGCGAGATCAACGGCGCTGAACACCAGGCGCAAAGCGAAACCCATGGCCAAGCCGATGATCATCTGCTGTGCCAGGATCAGCAGGCCAAGCCCGGAGGCGGGTTCGATGGCCGGCATCGGCGGTAGCGCCGGGGCAATGGCCACGGCGATGGTGAGTCCGAGTACGAGGCGCACGCGCGTGGTCAGTCCGGCGTTGTTGAACGGCGGCGCCGCCGCCAGAAGGGCGAGAATGCGCGCCAGCGGGAAGAAGAAGGTGGCGATCCAGGCGTTTAGTTCGGCGGAGGTGAAGCTGATCATGGCGCGTTCAGCCGATGATCTGCGGAATGCTTTCGAACAGGCGCCGGATATAGTCGACCATCATTTGCAGCATCCACGGGCCGGCCAGGAGTAGCGTGAGAAAAATGCCGACCAGCTTCGGGATGAATGAAAGCGTCTGCTCGTTGATCTGCGTTGCCGCCTGGAAGATGCTGACGATCAGACCGATGACCAAGGCCGCCAGCAATAATGGACCCGAGAGCATGAGCGTCATCTCGACCGCCTGGCGGCCGATGTCCATGACCAGTTCGGGCGTCATGTCGAAAAACTCATGACCAGCGAGCCCATCAGCAGATGCCAGCCGTCGACGAGCACGAACAGCATCAGCTTGAACGGCAGCGAAACCATCACCGGCGACATCATCATCATGCCCATCGACATCAGCACGCTGGCGACGACCATGTCGATGATCAGGAAGGGGATGAAAATGATGAAACCGATCTGAAACGCCGTCTTCAATTCGCTGGTGACGAAGGCCGGAATCAGGATGCGCATCGGGACGTCGTTTGCCGATTCGAGCTTGGGCGTGTTGGCCAGCTTGGCGAAGAGGCCGATGTCGGCTTCGCGCGTTTGCTTGAGCATGAAGCTGCGGAATGGCACTGCGCCGCGTTCGACGGCTTCGGTAAAGCTGATCCGGTTTTCCGTGAGCGGCAGGTAGGCGTCGGTGTACGCCCGATCCAGTACCGGTGACATGATGAAAAACGTCAGGAATAGCGACAGGCCGACGATGACCTGGTTGGGCGGTGAGGTCTGGGTGCCGAGCGCGTGGCGCAGCAGCGAGAGCACGATGATGATGCGCGTGAAGCTGGTCATCATCAGCAAGGCCGCCGGGATGAACGTCAGCGCCGTGATTGTGAGCAGCGTCTGGATCGAAAGCGTATAGGTCTGGCCGCCTCCGGGGCCGGGCGTACTGGTCAACGCCGGCAAGCCGCCGGTTTGCGCCCAGGCCGCAAGCGGAAGCAATAGCATGACAACGGCGATGCAGCGGACGAGTCTATTCAGGTTCATGCTTCTTCCGCTCGCTGATCTGTTTCAGCCATTGGCTGAAGGGCTTTTCACCGGCTCCGGCTTCTGGAATCTCGCCCTTGGGCAGCGTATGCAGCGTCTTGATCTGGCCCGGAACGACGCCGATGACGATCCACTCGTCGCCGACTTCCAGCAGCACGATGCGCTCTCGGGCACTGATCATCAGTCCGCCGACGATGCGCATCGGGCCGGTGTGGCCAAAACTCCGCCCGCCGTTCAGCTTGCGCAACAGGTAGGCGCCGGCGAACAGTAGGCCGATGATCAGCGTCAGGCCGAGCAGCATCTGAAGGATCGCCGACCCGGATACGCCGGGTGTTTCAACGGCCGCCGTCTGAGCCCATCCCAGCACCGGATGCATGCCGCCCGCCAGTACGACGTGGCGAATACGCGATGCGGTGAATGGGGAACGGCGGGAGTGTCGAATCAAGTCAGTCGGCCAGAATGGTTGCTGGCCGCTATCTTAATGCATGCGCGCTCAAGTCGAAACAGCGATGCGCGCCGCATGTGTTGTGGCGTGGGTGCCCGGCTCAGCGGCCGATTTTTCGCATGCGCTCGGAGGGCGTGATGATGTCGGTCAGGCGGATACCGAACTTGTCGTTGACGACGACGACTTCGCCTTGCGCGATCAGCGTGCCATTGACGAAGACACTCATCGGTTCCCCGGCCATTGCATCGAGTTCGACGACCGAGCCGTGGGCCAGCTGCAGCAGGTTCTTGATCGTTATTTTCGTCCGGCCAAGCTCGACGGCAATCTGGACCGGGATATCCAGAATCATGTCGAGCTCGTTCATCATCGATGCCTTGCCGTCCGTTTCTCCAAACGACTGGAAGATCTGGGCCGGCTTCGCTTGAGCGGCGGTTTCGGATTCGGAGATCGCCTGCTCCGCCATCGCGGCGGCCCAATCGTCGTCCATCGAGTCTGTGTTGTCTTCAGCCATTTTGTGCTCCCAGTGCGGGCTCTTCGTTGTCCATGGTCATGAAGCGCTCGATCTTGAGCGCGTACTGCCCGCCCTGCTGACCGTAGCGGCATTCCATCAGGGGAATGTGGTCGACATTGACGACAATCTTGTCCGGAATGTTGATTGGAATGATGTCTCCGGTCTTCATCTTCAGAATCTGCCCGAGCGTGACCGTCGTGCTTGCCAGCTGCGCGGCGATTTCAACTTCGGCGTCCTTCAATTGCTTGCGCAGCATGACGATCCAGCGCTGGTCCGAGGACAACTGATCGCTTTGCATCGAACTGTAGAGCAGGTCGCGAATCGGTTCGACCATCGAGTAGGGGAAGCAGATGTGCATATCGGCCGCCGTGCCCCCGAACTCAAGCGAAAACGTCGTCGAGATGACGATTTCGGAGGGCGTTGCAATGTTCGCAAACTGCGAATTCATCTCCGAGCGGATGTACTCGAAGGTGACGTCATAAACGGGCTTCCACGAGCGCGAGTATTCGGTGAATACGACGTTGAGCAAGCCCCGGATGATGCGCTGCTCGGTCGGCGTGAAGTCGCGGCCTTCGACACGGGTGTGGAAGCGACCGTCGCCGCCGAACATGTTGTCGACCACGAGAAAGACGAGATTGGGATCGAAAACGAAAAGCGACGTGCCGCGCAATGGCTTGGCGGCGACCAGATTCAGGTTGGTCGGAACGACCAGATTGCGGATGAACTCGCTGTATTTCTGCACGCGGATCGGTCCGACCGAGATTTCGGTGGTCCGGTGCATGTAGTTGAACAGGCCGATTCTCAGGTAGCGGGCGAAGCGCTCGTTGATAAGTTCGAGCGTTGGCATTCGTCCGCGGACGATGCGTTCCTGCGTCCCGAGGTTGTATACGCGGACGCCACCCTCGCCGTCATCGGTCGATTCGGGCTCGTCGGACTCGCCGGTGACTCCCTTGAGTAGGGCGTCGACCTCGTCCTGCGAGAGAAAATCGGTGGCCATTGCTGATTACTGGATGATGAAGGAGGTGAACAGCACCTCCTTGACCGGGCCTTCCTTGGCACCCGGTTCAAGAACTTCGTTCATCAGGCTGCGGATTTCACCGGCCAGCGCTTCCTTGCCCTCTTTGGTGATCAGCTCGGACGCCTTCTTGCCGGAGAGCAGGCGGATGACGTTGTTCCGCAGCTTCGGGGTGTAGGTCTTGATCTTGTCACCGATGTGGGCGTCTGCAACTTCGAGCGAAATGATGACCTGCAGGTACTGCCCACCCGTGTCCTGGTCGAGATTGACGGTGAACGCCTCCATCGCGACGAAGACGGGGATCGACTCCTTGTCGTCCTTCTTCTTGTCCGCCTTGGCTGTCTCCGTGGTGACTTCGCCTTCCTCACCGTCGGCGGCTTCACCGCCGGACATCAGCAGGAAAGCGGCCGCGCCACCGATCAGCAGTAGCACGAACAGCGCGATCACAATGATGATGAGAAGCTTCTTGCTTTTCTTCGGCGCGGCGACTTCTTTTGCCTCAGCGTCCGGTTTGGCTTCCTTGGCCATGTACAAAAACCTCCCGTAAATCCTGTTGTTGTCTGCCGTCAGGTGCCCGGCAGTGATGAATCATCGATATCCGGCCTCCAGCGGCCAATCAGGCGAACAAGTCGACCAGTCCGTTGCCTGCCTGTCCGTGGAAGCCCCGGCTGGTCAGCGATTCGACTGAACCGCCCGCAAGTATATCGTTATCGCCACCGGCTTGTGAGCGGGCACGGCTCGCCGCAGGGTTCTCGCTTTGCTGACGGAACGATTCCGAGCTGACGTTCGTTTGCCCCAGCTGGATCCCCGCACTGGCGAACATTTCACGCAGTCGTGGCAGCGCCGTTTCGATCGCGTCCCGAACCTCCTGATTCGCGGAGACGAAGGACGCGCTCGCGCTGCCTTTGTCCACGCTCAACGATATCTCTATCGGCCCCATTTGCGGCGGGTTGAGGGTGAGCTGTGCCGATTGCTTGTCGGCGGTTGCCAGCCAGACGATCTTTTGCGAAAACTCGGACGACCAACTTTGATCCCTGATGTTCGCATGCACGGCAAGCGGCGCGTCGCGCTGCGCGGTGGCCGCTGGATGACTGGCCAGCGTGGAAATTGTCCGCGCCTGCTCGTCGCCCTTTGCGATCGACTCGGTGGCCGGCGCCTTTTCGGTGGTTGCGACGGTGGCCACGGCAAATTTTGCCGGCCCGTCGGCGCCGTCCGCCGTCGCGGCCAGTGGCGTTGTGTCTGCTTTGATCGGTTTCTCGGCGTCGATGCCCGTGCCGACCTGCGCCAGGCCGGCGGTGGTTTCGCTTTTTGCGCTGCCGACTGGAGCGGGGGCTGGTTGATCAGCGGATTGTGCCGATTGCTGCGTCACCAAACCCAGCGTTGCCAGAATCGAAGCGGTGTCGACCTCTGCTGCCTCGGTCTGCGCAAGCCCGTCTCCGGTTTCCTCCTGAAGGCCCGCCTCGCCCGTGTTGACCGAGAGATTCATCAGTTTTTGGCTGAACAGAATGTTCGCGAAGTCCAGGCCGATTGCGCCACCTTCACTCGCCATTGTCGATTCGGTACCGTTGGACGGCGGTGCTGAATGGGAGGGCGGCAACGCCGAAACGATGGTGACTGACATGGCTTTATTCCTGTGAGCAAGAAGTGCGGTCGACTGCTGCCTTGTGGTCAGCAATCTTCATGCCAGCCAGTGCTCAGTGGGGTTTGCTTGAGTCGACGTCTTTTGGTCGCGCAGCGAACTCGTCCTGTGCCTTCTGTTCGCGTTTGACCTCGCGCGTGTTTTCCCGCGAGAAATGCCGGTCGGACAGCGTGTCGATGGCTTTCAGGTTTTTGCGCTGCTGCTGCCAGTTCATCTGCCCCGTCGCCGTGTTGCGTTCCTGTTGCGCCACGTTCTGGTGTTGTTGACTGATGGCCTCGTCGAGCCGGTTGAGGAATTCCTGATAGTTCTGCCACTGGATTCGCGTCATGCCGTTCTGCGCCGCCTCGCGAAAACGGGTGGCGTATTCGTCGCGATACTGCTGGAGCAAATCAAGTTTGCTCTTCGCGTCGCGCTCGCTGGCGATCAGCCTGGCGAGCTGCTGGGTCGCCTCGTCGGCGCGCGTCTGCATCAGTTCGAGCACGGTCTGGAGCGGGAAAGGGCGGGTCATGAGCGGTTACTGCCTTTGCTTTCCGAACAGGCTGAAGAGTCCGTTGATGCTGCTGTCGAAATCGGCGCGCTCACTCAGGTTCTGTTGCAGAAAGTGTTCGAACGACGGGTAAAGCTTGATCGCCTGGTCGAGCAGCGGATCGGAGCCGGCGGCGTAGGCGCCGACGCTGATCAGGTCGCGCGAGCGTTGGAAGCGCGAATAGTGTTGTTTGAAATGGCGAATCTGCTCGAGATGCGTCGGCTCGATCAGATTGACCATGGCGCGCGAGATCGATTGTTCGATGTCGATCGCCGGGTAATGCCCAGCGTCGGCCAATGTTCGCGAAAGAACGATGTGGCCGTCGAGAATGGCGCGTGCCGAGTCGGCGATCGGGTCCTGCTGGTCGTCGCCCTCAGCAAGCACCGTGTAGAACGCGGTGATCGAGCCGCCTTCGTCGGCGCCGTTACCGGCGCGTTCGACGAGTTGCGGCAGGCGCGCGAATACCGACGGTGGGTAGCCGCGCGTGACCGGCGGTTCGCCGATGGCCAGTGCAATCTCGCGTTGCGCCATCGCGTAGCGGGTGAGCGAGTCCATGATCAGCAGTACGTGGCGACCCTGGTCGCGGAAGTATTCGGCGATCGATGTCGCATACGCCGCACCTTGCAGCCGCATCAGCGGACTGACATCAGCGGGCGCGGCGACGACCACCGAGCGACGCAAGCCTTCTTCCCCAAGAATCTGCTCGATGAACTCCTTGACCTCGCGGCCACGTTCGCCGATCAGTCCGACGACGATGACTTCGGCCGACGTGTAGCGCGCCATCATGCCAAGCAGAACGCTCTTGCCGACACCGGAGCCGGCGAACAGTCCCATCCGTTGTCCGCGGCCGACGGTCAGCAGCGAATTGATGGCGCGAATGCCGACGTCGAGCGCCTGTTCGATTGGCGCGCGCGACATCGGATTGACCGGCCGCCCTTGCAATGGGCGCAACGCGTCGGTCAGCACCGGGCCATGGCGATCGAGCGGTCGCCCGGCGCCGTCCACGACGCGGCCAAGCAATGCATCGCCAACAGGGAGCAATTTCGCCCGGTCGATCGCGCGCCGACGGGCGGGCGGTTGGACTCCGAACTTTGGCGGCATGGTCTGCGTTTCCATGGCCACGACCCGAGCGCCGGGCGAGAGCCCGTAAACGTCTTCGGATGGCATCAGGAACAGCCGCTCGCCGTTGAATCCGACAACCTCCGCTTCAATCGGCGAACCGCCGACCGGTAGAATCCGGCACGAACTGCCAAGCGGTAGTTTCAGGCCGGCGGCTTCCATGACCAGCCCGTTGATGCGCGTCAGATGTCCGCTCGGTAGCAGTGGCGACGCCTGGCTGGCGGCGTCGCCGCAGTTGGCGAGAAACGTACGCCAGCCTTCCAGGCGGTCGATTGAAGAGCGGTCCGCGGCGCTCACGGCTTGTCGCTCAGCCAGTCCTGATTGATGCCGATCGACTCGATGACGCGGCGCCAGCGTGTTTCCAGCGTCGCGTCGACCTCGCTCGAACCGAGTTCGACCCGGCAGCCGCCGGGCGTCAGCGTTTGGTCTTCAATGATCCGCCAGTTGTTGTGCGCAAGCTGGTCGCCGAGATGCGAGCGAATCAGCGCGGCATCCTGCGGATGGGCGAAAAGTACCGGATGACCTGTATGCGGATGCAGCGTCGTGATGGCCTCCCTGACGACGGGAATCAGCAGGTCCGGTTTGATCTGCAGGCTCTGCCGCAGGACCTGGCTGGCGATTTCGACGGCGGTCACCAGAAGCTGTTCGGCGACCTGCTGATCGAGTTCGCCGATCGACTGCCGGACGCTGGTCAGCAGGGTGTCGATCCGTGCGGCTTCGCCACGCGCATTGGCGATCCCTTCCTCGTAACCCGCCGCGTAGCCTTGCTCTTGCGCCTCGGTGTACATGCGTTCGATATCCGCTGCCGTGGGCAGTACCACCGGGGGTGACTCCGGTTCCGGTTCGGGATCGGCCTCGTGTGTCGGCGCCGGTGCGGCCTTTGCTGCCGCGCTGGCCTTGCGCGCGGCCTGTTCGGCTTCGTCGAACGCGGCGACTTCCCAGCGCTGGTAGGCGGTGAGCTTCTCCTTGGGGATGAAGCC
>JAGNOM010000408.1 GCA_017990155.1 Propionivibrio sp.
GGACCACGCAACGTCGCCCCCGAACTCGCGACCTTCGTCGTGTCGTCGCCAGACGCCGCGTCCTGATCGGCTTCCTCGGCAAGCTCGTTGGCGACGCCCGCATTCGTCGGCTTCTCGGCCGGGTGCTGGTATTCCGGCCGCAGCCAGCGGATCCGGCCTTTGGCTTCTTCGGCCGCACGTTCGGCGTTGAGCGCGACGAGGCGGACGAGCAGGGTTTCGCTGGCCGCGTCCTCTTGCGCGGGGTCCGCCAACAGCGGCGCGAGATCGCTCCAGCCGTAGGCGTCGAGCACGGCGGCGTCGAGTTCGTCGTGCAGGGTTTTGAGGACGCTGACCAGCCCCTGTTCGTGGATGACTTTTTCCTTGAGCGTCAGCGCCTCGCCGGTCTTCAGCTTTTCCAGCACGTTGTACATGCCGGTCAGCGTCAGGGTGTCGTGCACGGCTTGCTGGCGCTTGCGGTGCGCGTCGAGTTGCTCGGCAAGGTCGCGGATGCGGGTGGTTTGTTCGGGGTTGGCGGACGGGAATGGGAATGGTTCGAAGCAGCGGGACTTGTTGTAGCGCGGATCGTTTCCCACACCAAGGCGACCGCCGGCAGCCAGCGCCCAGACGACATGCGCCAGCGAAGACAGCACGCCAAGGTGAAAAGCGTCGGCGCTGGCAATGCAGACCAGCATGTTGTCCGGCGCAATCTCGGCGTCGAGAAACTGGAAAGCGCGGTGCTTGGCCGTTTCCACGGTAGCGATGTAGCGCGGTAGGCCTTTCAACTGAGCACGCAGTTTCGGGTTTTGCTCCCCAAACAACCACCAATTGAGACGGCGACTTTCGCGGTTGTTGTTATCGCGCTCGGGTTTCACTCGTTCGAACACCCACTGAAAAGTCGCTGGATAACGAACGCGAACTTCGTCAGCAGTGAGACCGAAGAGATCAATCACCTTTACTCCGCGCGGCCGTTCGGTCAGGTCGCGACCGTTCCGGTAAGCCTTGATTGGCGCATCAGCTTCAAGGCGTGGCGCATCTTCAGGCGGCACGATGAATCCCGCGCCGAAAAGACAGAAACCGCGATTGCTCAAGTCAGTGTTGGCCTTCAACGCCTTCGCCGCCGCCACATTCGCCCCGATCCGCAAGTCGGCATGCAGCAGCCCGACCTGTTCCTGCAGCGTCACTTCGATGCCTTCGCCGTTGCCTTCGCGCTCGTCGGTGACGCTGAGCAGGCGGCCGTCTTCGCTCGCACCGGCCGCGCCGACGGTCATGGCGATGCGCACGGCGGCGCCGTCGGCGCTGTCGACCCACGGGTGATCGGGGATGGCGAAGGCCAAATGTAGTCCTCCGTCATTCCGGCGAACGCCGGAATCCAGAGCAGCGGTGGAGGCGGAGAGGCCGTCCTGGATTCCGGCCTTCGCCGGAATGACGGGCTTGGGCGCGGGAGCATTCAATGCCGCTTCAACCACGCGGCGGTTGAACGTCTGCTTGAGGCTGTTGGTGGTGATCAGTCCGAACCGCCTGACCTCGCCTTGGGCGACGAGTTGCGCGGCGTGGTACCACCAGAACATGACGAGGTCGGCCGATTCGGGGACGTCCTGCCAGGTCTTGCGCAGGGCTTCGACGTAGCCGTCGCCGAGCGCGGCGCGCAGGCTGGCGGCGCCGATGAACGGCGGGTTGCCGACGATGTAGTCGGCTTGCGGCCATTCGGCGCGACGGGGATTGATGACGCGTTGCAGCGGGACGCGCGCCGTTTCGTCCGGCACCTGTTCGCCGGTGACAGGGTGCGTTTTCATGGTCACGCCGTTCCAGCGGCTGATCGGCTGGCCGGCTTCGTCGAGCGCGGCTTCGATGCGATCCCATGCCAGCACGGCGTCGCGGCATTCGATGTTCTTGAAGTCCTTGAGGATCGGTTGCGGCGGCAGGCCGCTGCCGTTGGTGCGGAAGTGCCATTGCAGGTAGCCGATCCAGAGCACGAGTTCGGCGATGGCGGCGGCGCGCGGGTTGAGTTCGAGGCCGAGGAACTGGTGCGGGTCGACGGTGAGACCTTCGGCTTCCAGCCTTTGTTGTCCGGCGCCGAACGCATGCATCTGGTCAAGCACTTCGCCTTCGAGCCGCTTCATGTGTTCAAGCGTGACGTAGAGGAAGTTGGCCGATCCGCACGCGGGATCGAGCACGCGAATCTGGCACAGGCGGTGGTGGAAGGCGTCGACTTCGGCGCGCGCGGCGTCGAGCTTGCCTTCGTTGGCGAGCAGCAGCGCGGCGGCCTGGACGTTGCGCCATTCGTCGCGCAGTGGTTCGACGACGGTGGGCAGGACGAGGCGTTCGACGTAGGCGCGCGGGGTGTAGTGGGCGCCGAGGGCGTGGCGTTCGGTCGGCGTCAGGGCGCGTTCGAGCAGGGTGCCGAAGATGGCCGGTTCGACCTGCGTCCAGTCGGCCTTGCCGGCGTCGAGCAGGAGGCCGATCTGGTCGCGGTCGAGGGCGATCACGTCGGGCTGCTTGAAGAGTTTGCCGTTGAAGCGCGGCAGCGTTTCGCGCAGGACGACGGAGAAGCCACCGCTATCCATCTCGCGCCACAGTGCGCCGAGCAGCGGGACGAACTGCACGGGGTTGTCCCGCAGGCTTTCGAGCAGCGCGGTGAAGACGCCCTTGCCGTTGTGCCTGGGCAGCAAGCCAACGTCTTCGGCAAACATGGAGAACAGGCAGCGCGTGAGGAAGCCGGCGACACGCTCGGGGTCGTGGCCGGCGCCTTCGAGCGTTTTGGCAATCTTGGCCAGATGCACGGCGATCTCGCGCGTGACCTTGGCCGAGGCGCGCGAGGGGTCGAGCGCCAGCGGGTCGAGCCACAAGGTTT
>JAGNOM010000409.1 GCA_017990155.1 Propionivibrio sp.
GGGTATCGTCGAGCACTTCGCTCATTGCAACGCGCAACGCGAGCGCGGCGATTTCCAGGGTGTCGGCGGCGTCATAGTCGTAGAGCACCCAGTGGTTTTCGGGGTTGCGGCGAAAGATTTCGACACACTGCGCCGCTACATCGACGAGAACGTATTCCTGCAGACTTTCGAGCTTGCGGTAGGCGGCGAACTTGGCACCGCGATCGAAGGCAGCAGTCGATTCGGAAAGCACCTCGACAATCAGGATCGGATGGCTGATGTAGTCGGGCGTCTGCCTGTCGCGCGCGTCGCAGGTCACGGCGACATCGGGGTAGAAAAAACAGTCAGCCGCCTCGACGCGAGTCTTGACCGATTCTATAAACACTCGGTACGGACTGCCTTTTAGCTCTCGGCGAAGGATGTTGTACAGATTCCCCGTCGCGACGTTGTGCGACTGGCGAACGCCGACCATGGCAAAGACTTCGCCGGCGATGTATTCGTTTCGGTCGGCCTGGGTTTCCTCCCAGGCGAGATAGGCGGCGGCGTCAAATCCGCTGTTCAGTTTTGGCAGGGCCATGAGGCACTCCTTGCGTGGGGATGCTTCGGATTATGCCGAAAAACGCTGCGTGAAATTCACGAATTCGTCCACCTTGGCACGCGCCGCGCCACTCGCGATCGCATCGCGCGCCAGCGTGATGCCCTGCTGAATCGACTCGGCCACATTGGCGACGTAGAGCGCGGTGCCGGCGTTGAGCACGACGATCTCGCGCGCCGTTCCCGGCGTATTGGCCAGCGTCGTGTAGATCATTTCCTTCGACTCGGCCGAATTCTCGACACGCAGGCTGCGGTTCGACGACATTTGAATGCCGAAGTCTTCCGGGTGAATCTCGTACTCGCTGACCTTGCCGTCCTTGAGTTCACCGACCATCGTCGCGGCGCCGAGCGAGATTTCGTCCATGCCGTCCTTGCCGTAGACGACCATCACGTGCTTCGCGCCCAATCGCTCCATGACGCGCACGAGGATGCCGACGAGATCGGGATGGAAGACGCCGAGCAGCGTGTTCGGCGCACTGGCCGGGTTGGTCAAGGGGCCGAGGATGTTGAAGATGGTACGCACGCCCATCTCGCGGCGGATCGGCGCGACGTTCTTCATCGCCGAATGATGGTTCGGCGCGAACATGAAGCCGATGCCCGTCTTCTCCAGGCATTCGCCGACCTGCAACGGCGTCAGCATGATGTTGGCGCCCAGCGCTTCGAGCACGTCGGCACTTCCGGAACTCGACGAGACGCTGCGCCCGCCGTGTTTGGCGACCTTGGCGCCGGCCGCGGCGGCGACGAACATGGAGGTCGTCGAGATGTTGAAGGTATGCGCGCCGTCACCGCCCGTGCCGACGATATCGACGAGCTTCGCGCTGTTCGGGATCTCGATGCGCGTCGACATCTCGCGCATGACCTGCGCCGCCGCCGTGATCTCGCCAACAGTCTCCTTCTTAACGCGTAGCCCAGTCAGGATGGCGGCGACCATCAGCGGCGACATCTCGCCTTTCATGATCTGACGCATCAGGTCGAGCATTTCGTCGTGGAAGATTTCGCGGTGTTCGATGACCCGCGTCAAGGCGTCCTGAGCTTTCATTTCGCGTGCTCCTCGAGGAAGTTCTTCAGCATGTCGTGGCCGCGCTCGGTCAGAATCGATTCGGGGTGGAACTGCACGCCCTCGACGGCCAGCGTCTTGTGGCGCAAGCCCATGATCTCTCCGTCGTCGGTCCAGGCGGTAATCTCCAGACAATCGGGCAACGATTCGCGTTCAACGGCCAGCGAGTGGTAGCGCGTGCAGGTGATCGGATTCGGCAAGCCGCGGAACACGCCGACATCGTTGTGATGCACCGGCGACACCTTGCCGTGCATCAGTTTCTTGGCATGTACGACCTTGCCCCCGAACGCTTCGCCAATCGACTGATGGCCGAGGCAAACACCCAGCAGCGGAATCTTCCCAGCGAACTCGCGGATCACGGAGAGCGAAATCCCCGCCTGCGCCGGCGCCGCCGGTCCCGGCGAAATCACCAGATACTCGGGTTTCAGACGGGCAATCTCGGCCAGCGAAATGGCGTCGTTGCGGAAAACCTTGACCTCCTGCCCGAGTTCGCCGAAGTACTGGACGATGTTGTAGGTAAAGGAATCGTAGTTGTCGATCATTAGCAGCATGGCGAAAACCTTTCACCACAGAGACACAGAGACACAGAGAAATTCTTTTGAAAATTCATAGTTTCATCCTCCGAATGCCGTCTTTCAGCACGGGAACATTGAAATTCAGGAGAAGGCCAGTTCGAAAACAGCCCAAACGTAGATAGGTAAGCAGCTGCGCCTCATGCACAGGCAGGAGACGTTCCACCGCTTTCAGCTCAAGAACAATCCGGTTTTCAACGATCAGATCAAGGCGATAACCCACATCGACACGGTAACCTTTGTATTCGACCGGCAGTTCCAATTGACTGACAAACCGCAGATTGCGCGAACCCAGTTCAACACAAAGACACTCCTGATAAGCCGACTCAAGCAAGCCCGGTCCAAGAACACGATGCACATCGATTGCGGCGCCGATAATCTCCTCGGTTAACGCATCTCTCTGTGCCTCTGTGTCTCTGTGGTTCATGGTTCTAGTCCAGCCGCGTATCCAGCCCCTGCTCTGCGAGCTCAGCTGCGCGCAGGACGGCGCGTGCCTTGTTCTGCGTTTCCTGCCATTCGGACGACGGATCGGAGTCGGCGACGATGCCGGCGCCGGCCTGAACATGCAGCTTGCCGTCCTTGACGACGGCCGTGCGGATGGCGATGGCGAGGTCCATGTCGCC
>JAGNOM010000103.1 GCA_017990155.1 Propionivibrio sp.
AACCAGAGGCGCGTCGGTGTCGCGCAGCGCAGCGTCGACCTTGTACGCGTACTTGGGCATCCCCGGTTCGTTCCCAGCGAGCACCTCGTCGTACAACTGGTTCAGCTCCTTGGCCAGCCCACGGATTTCGCCAAGCCGCTCGCCGGCGTTGAGGCCGGCCTCCCGCTGCAAGGCTTCGAGCGCGTCGATCCGTTCCCAGAAATCGTCGCGGCCGGCGAGAAACTCGGCCTTTCCCTTGTCGAATTCGCTTGCCATGAAATTGCGCAGCAGCATGCCGTTCAAGCCGTGCTGTTGCCGCTGAAAGGCATTCTGCGCGCCACTCACCAGCGCGAGCGCCTGCGAGCTGCGGGCCACGTCGCCGGACACCTGGCGAATATCGCCGCGAAAGGCGTTGAACGAGAGAAGCGCAGTCGCCAGTATCAGGACGCTGAATCCCGCACTGACGCCGACCATCAACAGCAGACGCAATCGGACCGACAGGGTGTCAAATAGACGCATGATCGACAAAGCTCAAAAGTTGGAAGTCCGATGAGCTTACGTACCGAATGTTTCAGCCAATTGACACAAGACTGTAAAACAAGCGCGCCATGATCGTCCCGTCGTCGATAGAGAGAACAGAGCAAATCGCATGAACGTCCTCTCCCTCCCCTTCAAGGGGAAGGTCGCGAAAGCGACGTTTGCGATTGGACGGGATGGGGTGGGGATGGGGCGCAAACAGCGGTTTAATCGACGAAATAGCCGCCAGAAAACCCATCCCCCTCCCAACCTCCCCCTTGAATGGGGTGGAGTTGATGCGTACGGCACTCATGCGATTGCCCTGATAGAAAGGATAAGCGCACCATGTCTGACACGGTCTTTTGCTACTCCTGCCGCAAACATCACCCCCTCGCGGAGGTCACCCTCGTTTTTTCAAAAGGCGTCAAGCGCTGGCGATGCCGAAAAAGCATCGCCGAAAGCCAGAAAAGCCGCGATCAGCGCGACGCCTTCGGCAAGGCGATCACCGAGTTCAATCGGGCGATGAGTCGGGGGAAGTCGGCGCATGCACTGCCGCGACCGGTTCTTGAACTGTTCGGCGGCGCGCGTGGCGATCGCTCGTTGCGGATGTAAGGAGCGATGTCGCAGCGCAAGGGGAAGTAAACTGGCGGCACTCAATCCAATTCAAAGAGGCGCCGCATGGAAAATGACACACGAACCGACGATCTCTCATCGGAAGACATGGCCGATCTCGCCGATTTTGACGCCGAGATTTCCTCCGATGAGATCAAGCTACTTGAAGAGGCCGCAGCGACACGAGAGCGCCTGCATCAGCACAAGCTGTGTCTCGTAGCCATGTCCTCAAGCGCGCGGATGCTGAAGGACATCCGGCGGAATTCGCCTGATGAGTTCGACGCGATGCTTGAGATGGTCGACGCCTTTCAGGGCTACGCGAAGAGCGTCGCTGAGCTCTCGCAGAAGGCGTTCTACCGGATGCTGGTGGTCGGCAGCCTGACCGAGGAAGAACTCGAAGACTGACGCCTAAAGCGAATCCGCCGGAATCGGCCGGCCGGTGAGGTAGCCCTGGATCAGCGCGAAGCCCATGTCGACGCAGGCCTGCGCCTCCTCTTCGTCTTCCACGCCTTCGGCGAGCGGCACCGAGCCGGTCGCCAGAACCATCTGCACCAGATCGCGGACGACCTGACGCTTGCGCTCGCTCGCCTTGTGGATGCCGCGAATCAGCGTCCGGTCAAACTTGACGAAGTGCGCGGGGACGTCGGCCAGTTCCAGCAGCCGCGCTTGTCCGGCGCCGAAATCGTCGTAGGCGAAGCGGATGTTGAGTCGGCTGAGTTCGTTGGCCAGCGCGCGCAGTTTTTCAATATCGGTCACCGCCGATTCGTGGATCTCGACGACGATGCTCATCTCCGGCGAGACCTGGCGCAAACGTTCGAGCGAGGCGATAAAGCTATCGCTGAATGTTTCCTTCGGGTGGACATTGATGAACAAGGTATTGCCGGCAACGCGCGGCGCCATCTTGCCCAGGCCGAACTCGCGAAAAGCCAGGCTCAGGTCCACCTCGCGGCCCATCGCTTCGGCCAGACCAAACAGCTCGATCGGCGTCCCCGGCAGTTGCGGATGATTGGCGCGACCGAGAAGTTCGTAGCCGACAATCCGGCGCGACCGCGCATCGACGATCGGCTGTGCGGCGCCCGAGATACCCAGGCCCATGATCAGTTCGTCGAACTCGACCTCGTTCGGGACAAAGTTCTCCGAAAGCGCCATGTTCGCGGGAATGATCATGGTATGCATCTGATCAAACGCCAACACATCGCTCTGGTCGACCAGTGCCATGCGCAGCTTGAACTCGGCGCTGGCGAAATGGATGATGTCGTTCTCTTTGAGCAGGCAGTAGCCATCCACCCGATTGCGATTGACGAACGTGCCGTTGGTGCTGTTCTCGTCGACGAGACGCAGCTGGCCGCTGATGTCGCGCTCCAGCACGGCGTGAAAACGACTCAATCCCAGCGCCGGGATCACCACGTCGTTTTCCTTGCTGCGGCCGACTCGGCACGGCAATTGCGCGATCACGACCTTGACGTGAGCGCCATCCGCGCCGAAAGACTCCAGAGACCACTGCTTTTCCAATCCGTCACTCCCACCAATTCTCTATATAACCGAAAGGTTATATTTAAAACCCTGTAAAAACCAGGCACTTATTGACAGTTTCGACACTATTCCAGAAACCTGGGGGCGGATGCCACTGTATTGCTACGGCTGTAACGGCGCAACAAGGCGATCGATTTCCGCCAGCACGTCGGCATCGAACGGTGCGGCTTGCGTTGCGGCGACGGCATCGAGTACCTGCGACGGGCGGCTGGCGCCGATCAGCACCGAGGTCATCGACACGTGGCGCAGCACCCAGGCCAAGGCCATGCGCGCCAGTGTCAGGCCGCGCGCGGCGGCGATATCGTTGAGCTGGCGCACGCCGTCGAGACGTTCCGGCGTCAGTTGCTCGGGCTTCAGGAAGGCGCCACGCGCAGCGCGCGAGTCTTCGGGAATGGCGCCCTGCAGATAGCGGTCCGTGAGAATGCCCTGCGCCAGCGGCGAGAAGGCGATGCAGCCGATGCCTTCGTCCGCCAAGGCCGGCAGCAGCGCGTCTTCGATGCGTCGATCGAGCATGCTGTAGCGCGGCTGGTGGATGACGCAGGGCGTGCCGAGTTCGCGCAACAGGGCGGCGGCTTGCCGCATCCGGTCGGCCGGGTAGTTGGAGAGGCCGACATAGAGCGCGCGCCCGCTGCTGACGATGTGCGCCAGCGCAGCCATGGTCTCTTCCAGCGGCGTCTCCGGGTCGGGCCGGTGGTGATAGAAGATGTCGACGTAGTCCAGCCCCATCCGCTTGAGGCTCTGGTCCAGGCTGGCGATCAGGTACTTGCGCGAACCCCAGTCGCCGTAGGGCCCCGGCCACATCGTGTAGCCGGCCTTGGTCGAGATGATCAGTTCGTCGCGATACGGCTTGAGGTCCGTGCGCAACAGCGCGCCGAAAGTCTCCTCGGCCGAACCGGGCGGCGGACCGTAGTTGTTGGCGAGGTCGAAGTGGGTAATGCCGTGATCAAACGCCGTGCGCACGACCTCGCGCGCGGTCTCGAAGCGGTCGATGCCACCGAAGTTGTGCCACAGGCCGAGCGAAACCGCCGGCAGCTTCAACCCGCTGCGCCCACTGCGGCGATAGGGAATGGTCGCGTAGCGATCGGGATTGGCGGCAAAAGGCGCGAAGGGTGTATTCATCGGCATGGCGCTCACATTCGGCGTGACGTGGGAAGGCGATCGAGTATGTGCGCGCCGGTCCGGCATCGTCAATGCGCAATTGACATCTGGGTAGGCATGCGCCGGAAATACGACAGAGGACCTTGGCGCGGATCGCCAGCGCTTGATGATGCGGTATAGTCGAGGCATCCCGTCGCGACACCACCGGCCACATCAAAGGGACTCCATGGAACACCACATCCCCCTGATCACGACCATTGCCGCCGCATTCGGCATTGCGCTGATCCTCGGATTCATTGCCGAACGCCTGAAGGTTCCCGCGCTTGTCGGCTACCTGCTCGGCGGCATCCTCATCGGCCCGACGACGCCAGGCTTCGTTGCCGACGTCGGCCTCGCGTCGCAGCTCTCCGAAATCGGCGTCATGCTGCTGATGTTCGGCGTCGGCCTGCATTTTTCGCTCAAGGACCTGCTCGCCGTCAAACGCATCGCGGTGCCGGGGGCGATCGTCCAGATGGGACTGGCGACGGTGCTCGGCATCGTCATGAGCCACTGGTGGGGATGGAGTTTCGGCAGCGGGCTGATCTTCGGCCTGTCGCTGTCCTGCGCCAGCACCGTGGTCCTGATCAAGGCGGTCGAAGCGCGTGGCCTGATCGAATCGATGAACGGTCGCATCGCCGTCGGCTGGCTGGTCGTGGAAGACCTCATCACCGTGCTGGTGCTGGTGATGATGGCGCCGCTCGCCGGACTGCTCGGCGGCACGGCACCTGCCGGTGAGGAAACCTCGCTGTGGACGACGATCGCCTACACCCTGCTCGAAGTCTCCGCCTTCATCGCCCTGATCATGCTCGTCGGCCGCCGCGCCGTGCCCTGGCTGCTGTGGCAGGTGGCACGTACCGGGTCGCGCGAGCTGTTCACGCTGGCCGTGATCGCCACAGCGATCGGCGTCGCTTACGGTGCGTCCGAACTGTTCAGCGTATCGTTCGCGCTCGGCGCCTTTTTCGCCGGCATGGTGATGCGCGAGTCCGAATTCAGCCACCGCGCGGCCACCGAATCATTGCCGCTGCGCGACGCCTTCTCGGTCCTGTTCTTCGTCTCGGTCGGGATGTTGTTCGAGCCGATGATCCTGATCGAACAGCCGCTGCGCGTGCTGGGCGTCGTAGCCATCATCATCGTCGGCAAATCGCTGGCCGCGCTGTTCATCGTTCTCCTCTTCCGCTACCCGCTGAGCACGGCGCTGACGATCGCCGCCAGCCTGGCGCAGATCGGCGAGTTCTCCTTCATTCTCGCCGGACTCGGGCTGTCGCTCGGGCTGCTGCCGGCGGAAGGGATCAGTCTGGTGCTGGCCGGCGCGCTGATATCGATCGCGCTCAATCCATTCGTCTTTTCCGCCATCGAACCCTTGAAACGCTGGCTGCTCAAGCGTTCCGAATTCGCGCGCTCGCTCGAACGGCGCCAGGACCCCTACGCCGAACTACCGATGACGACCGAGCGCAAGTACCTCGAAGGGCAAGTCGTTCTGGTCGGCTACGGGCGCGTCGGACGGCGGATCGCCGCACAACTCGATCAGCACGCGATCCCCTATGTCGTCGCCGAGCAGAACCGCGAACTCGTCGAAACGCTGCGCCGCAACGGTACGGCGGCGGTTTCAGGAAACGCCACCGAGCCGGCGGTGCTGATCCAGGCCCACATCGCGGACGCGGCCATGCTCGTCGTCGCGCTGTCCGACCCGATCAACGTCAGGCAGATGGCGCACACGGCGCGGACGCTCAATCCCGATATCGAGATCGTATTGCGCACGCACAACGAAGACGAATCGGAGTTGCTGCAGCAGGACGGCGTTGGCACCGTGTTTTTCAGCGAGGACGCGTTGGCGAAGACCATGTCGAGCCACATCCTGGAGCGTTTTGCGGCGGAATAAGCGCAATCTGACGTGAACCGGAGGACGGTCACGGGCGATCGAATCAGCGGGACGTTTTTTCGGGGCATGGCGCCAGTTCAGACCGAGGAGATGAGCATGAAGCAGTTCAGCCACATTCTGGCCGCAACCGACTTTTCCGGACCGGCCCACCATGCCGTGCAACGCGCGGCGAAGGCCAGCCGGGAAACCGGCGCCGCATTGACGCTGCTGCACGTAATCCAGCCGCCACCCCTGGAAATCGTCAGGCAGCTGTGGTCAGAAAGCGCCACCCTCTCGGAAAACGAAGCGCTCGATGCGGCGAGGAAGAAGATCGTCGACCTCGCGGCGACGCTTTCGGAGCGGCATCAGGTCTCGGCGGGAACGCGCATCGTCTCGGGAAGCTTCCTCTCCGAACTGAGCACGGAAGCGGATGCGGCCGCTGCGGATCTCGTCGTTTGCGGCGACTCGGGTGAGGACGCGGTTCAGCACCTTCTGCTCGGCTCGACCGTCGAACGGATCATCGGCAACGTGCGGCGGCCGGTGCTGGTGGTCAAACGCCAGGCTCACGAACGCTACCGTAGCGTCTTGGTCGCCGTCGACTTTTCACCCGCCTCATTGCGATCCATCACACAAGCCCGGGCGCTCGCGCCGGACGCGGAGTTTGTACTTCTGCACGCCTTCGAGGCACCGTTCGCCGAGAAGCTGAAGAATGCCGAAGTCGACGAAAACGCACTGAAGCACTATCGCGCAAGTGCGCGAAAGGAAGCGGCGAAGAGACTGCATGCCCTGAGCGACGAAGCCGGCCTGCCGACCGAAACGACCCGTTTCTCCGTACTTCAGGGCGATCCGTTGCGGCGGATTCTGGAACACGAACAGCGGCACAATGTCGACCTGATCGTCCTCGGCAAGCGTGGGCAGAGTCTGCTCGAAGCGCTGATGATCGGGAGCGTCACCCGGCGCATCGTCGCGCGCTCGCGTTGCGACGTACTCGTTTCGGTGTGAATTCCGCAAAGACCACCGCAGTCAGCCCTGCCCGGATGCGCAGCGCAATCGCATGAATGCCGCATGCATCACCCCCCCTTCAAGGGGGAGGTCGGGAGGGGGATGGGGTTATCTGGCGGCTATTTCGTCGATCAAGCCACCGCTTGCGTCCCATCCCCACCCCATCCCATCCAATCGCAAACGTCGCTTTCGCGACCTTCCCCTTGAAAGGGAGGGGGTGGGCGTTCTGCGATTGCCCTCCCGGATGCGTTCGGGATTTGCCGATCTCGCCGCTTGCTGTATCCTTTCCCGGCTCAGAATTAAGGTCCTCGCTGGCGGCAACTTGCTCGAATCGAGCCGGTCCGCAGGCCGACGGGAAACAATAACAAAGCGCGTCGGAATCAGCTGCGATGACTGCTCGCAGCATCCCCGCCGTTCATGACAGAGGTTATTCACATGCAAGAACTTGCCGTACGCCCTTCGGTCGGCGCATCCGCCGCACGGACCGCCCCCGACCGTTCCGACAACAGCAGCAACAGCACGATGGAGCAGGTGAAGAAACTGGTCAGCGGCCTGCAAAGCAGCTCGGTCGAAATCCGCACCGTCGCCGAAGTGATCAACCAGGTGGCGAAACACACCAATCTGCTGGCGCTGAACGCCAACATCGAGGCTGCACGGGCCGGCGAAGCCGGGCGCGGATTTGCCGTCGTCGCCGACGAGGTCCGCAAGCTGGCGGAGCGCACGACAAAAGCCACGGCCGACATCAGCCGCATGGTGCTGGCGATCCAGAACGAGACCGCGCAGGCGGCGCAGGGCGTCGAGAAAGCGGAACGCGAATCGCTGTTGCAGACGGCCAACCTGATGCTCGCCGCCGAAGCCTCGCGACTCGAAGCGCGCTTCACTTCACTGATCGCTTCGATGCACGGCATCAAGCATCTGATCGAAGGACAAAAAGAGGCCGGGATCGCGCCTTCGCGGGAAATCCTGAACGTGGTGCTGGCGACCAACCTGAAAGCCAGCCCTGATCTGCTGGCGTATTCCTGCTGCTGCGAACCCGATGCGCTCGACGGCCATGACCGGGACTTCGTCAACGCCACCGGCCACGACGCCTCCGGCCGTTTTGTCGCCTACTGGAACCGCGCCGGCGGAAGAGTCGCGCTCGAACCGCTGGCGGACTACGACAAACCGGGCCTGAACGACTGGTACGAGTTGCCACGCCAGGCTTCGCAAGACCTGATGATGGAGCCCTACGATTACCGGGTCAGCGGCAAGTTCGTGCGCATGACTTCGCTGATGGTCGTACTCAAGGACAAGGGCAACTTCATCGGCACCCTCGGCGCCGACTTTTCGCTGGAAAAGCTGCAATCCGAACTTGCGAGCGAGCGCCCCCTGGGCGTCGGCCGGTTCGCCCTGATCTCCACCAACGCCTCCTACGTCACGCATCCGGACCCGCAAAAGGTCGGCAAGCCGGCCGATGACCTCGAAGCCGACGCCAAGGAAGCGATCAGGGCTGCTCGCCAGTATCGCTGCGTCGACAAGGACGGCGTGGCGCGACTGCTCTTCCCGATCAATACCGGCGCCAGCGAGACGCCGTGGTCGCTGATGCTATCGTTCAACATCAATGACGCGCTGAGCGCAAGCTGATACCGCGTCACGCACTTGTAGGAGCGAAGCTTGCTGCGCGATGACGGCTTCTCTTCGCAGAGACACCGTCATTCACCCAGTCGAACCGGGCTCCTACGAAAAGAAAGGCGACCTCGCCACCGGACACCGGTTTCATCAAAATTGCATTCCTTCACTCGACCATGATCGCTACTCCCTGCCCCGCCTGCCGGCAACCGATGTCGCACCTGAAGCTGCCGAAGCGCGACGCCGGGCACGTCGAGCTCGACCTCTGTTACCCATGCCAAGGCATCTGGTTCGAC
>JAGNOM010000410.1 GCA_017990155.1 Propionivibrio sp.
GCCGGTCGCAGCGCCGCGCGCAGTGGTGGCAGCTCCGGCGCCTGCACCGAGAGCCGCTGCGGCACAGGCACCGGTGGCCAAGGTCACCCCCCCAGCGGCCGCCGCCCCCGCACCGGTTCCGGCCGACGCCGGCGGTACGCCGATCAAGGCGCCGATGCCCGGGATGATCATTCGCTTCAACAAGAATGAAGGCGATGCGGTGAGCAAGGGCGAGGCGGTCGTCGTGCTCGAGGCGATGAAGATGGAGAACGCCCTCGTCGCTCCATGCGACGGCGTGCTCAAGTCGATCAAGTGCAAGAGTGGCGATACCGTGGCCAAGGGGGCGACACTGTGCGTGGTTGAAGGGTAAGCGCCCGCGACTATCGCCCGAGAGGCATCTGGCGTCGGCGTCGGCGTCGTGCCTGCAACCGCCGCCCGCCCGCAACCGGGCGTCAAATCACGTGTTCTCGTTTTCGATCCCGCCAAGCCGGCGGGGTCGAACGCGTTTTCTGAGTATCAAATCACCAATTTTCAACTCGTTTATTGAGGTCAATATGTCGAATAAATTCGTATATGTCTTCGGTCCGTCGAAGACCGAAGGCGCCGCAGAGATGAAGAATCTGCTGGGCGGCAAGGGAGCCAACCTGGCAGAGATGTGCCGTTTGGGGATTTCCGTGCCGCCGGGTCTGACGATCAGCACCGAAGCCTGTACCGTTTATACCGAACAGGGCGCCGACGCTGTACGCAAGCTGATCGAAGCCGAAGTCAAGGCCGGCGTCGAATTTGTCGAAAAGGAAATGGGCAAGAAATTTGGCGACTCCGCCGACCCGCTGCTGGTTTCGGTTCGCTCCGGATCGCGCGCCTCGATGCCCGGCATGATGGACACCATCCTGAATCTCGGCCTCAACGACGAAGCCGTCGCCGGCCTGACCGCCAAGTCGGGCAACGAGCGTTTCGCCTGGGACTCGTATCGCCGCTTCATCCAGATGTACGGCGACGTCGTCATGGGTCTCAAGCCCGAATCGAAGGAAGACCACGACCCGTTCGAAGAAATCATCGACGACATCAAAGAGAAGAAGGGCGTTGAGCTCGATACCGACCTCGACGTCGCCGACCTCAAGCATATGGTCGCCGAATTCAAGGGCATGATCCGCACCCGTCTCGGCCGCGAATTCCCGAATGATCCCTGGGAACAACTGTGGGGCGCCGTGATGGCCGTGTTCCAGAGCTGGAACAACGACCGCGCCGTCTTCTACCGCCAGATGAACGACATCCCGAGTTCCTGGGGCACCGCCGTCAACGTCCAGTCGATGGTCTTCGGCAACCTCGGCAACCACAGCGGCACCGGCGTCGCCTTTACGCGCGATGCCGCCTCGGGCGAGAACATCTTCAACGGCGAATTCCTGATCAACGCGCAGGGCGAAGACGTCGTCGCCGGCATCCGCACGCCGCAGCAGATCACGCTCGAAGGTTCGCGCCGCTGGGCCGAACTGGCGCTCGTCAGCGAAGCCGACCGCGCCGCCAAGTTCCCGTCGCTCGAAGAAATCATGCCGGAAATCTACGCGCAGCTGATCAAGACCGAGACCGCGCTGGAGAACCACTACAAGGACATGCAGGACATCGAGTTCACCATCCAGGAAGGCAAGCTCTGGATGCTGCAGACGCGTTCCGCCAAGCGCACCGGCGCCGCACTCGTGCGCACCTCGATGGAAATGCTGGACGAAGGCATGATCGACGAAAAGACCGCACTCATGCGTGTCTCGCCCGACCGCCTGAACGAACTGCTGCACCCGGTCTTCGATCGCGCCGCGATCAAGGGTGCCAAGCAGATCGCCAGCGGCCTGCCAGCCTCCCCCGGCGCAGCCACCGGCCAGGTCGTCTTCTTTGCCGACGAAGCCGAACAATGGGTGGCCGACGGCAAGCAAGTCATCCTCGTGCGTCAGGAAACCTCGCCGGAAGACCTGCGCGGCATGGCCGTCGCCAAGGGCATCCTGACCGCCCGCGGCGGCATGACCTCGCACGCCGCCGTCGTCGCGCGGGGCATGGGCAAGTGCTGCGTCTCCGGTGCGGGCGCCGTTCGCGTCGACCCGAAAGCGCGCACGATGACCATCGAAGGCAAGGTCTACAACGAAGGCGCCTGGATCTCGCTCGATGGATCGACCGGCCGCGTATACGACGGCAAGGTGCCGACCAGCGACCCGGACATGTCCGGCGACTTCGGCAAGCTGATGGCGCTGACCGACAAGTACAAGCGCCTCGCCATCCGCGCCAATGCCGACACGCCGCACGACGCCAAGGTCGCGCGCGCCTTCGGCGCCGTCGGTATCGGCCTGTGCCGGACCGAGCACATGTTCTTTGAAGGCGACCGCATCAAGTCGGTGCGCGAAATGATCCTGGCGCAGGACGAAGCCGGCCGCCGTGCCGCGCTGTCCAAACTGTTGCCGATCCAACGCGGCGACTTCGAAGGCCTGTTCATGGAAATGGACGGCCTGCCGGTCACCATCCGCCTGCTCGACCCGCCGCTGCACGAGTTCCTGCCGCACGACGAACCAAATCAACGCGCCATGGCGGCCGAGATGGGCGTCTCGTACGAAGAGATCAAGCACCGCGTCGACGACCTGCACGAAGCCAACCCGATGATGGGACACCGCGGCTGCCGTCTCGGCATCAGCTATCCCGAGATCACCGAAATGCAGGCACGCGCGATCATGGAAGCGGCCTTGAACGCCCGCGCCAAGGGCCGTGATGTCAAGGTCGAGATCATGGTGCCGCTGGTCGGCACCGTGCGTGAGTTCAACGCCCAGGCCCAGGTGATCCGCAGCACCATCGACGCCGTCTTTGCCG